>JANNEE010000602.1:0-8619 GCA_031388325.1 Deinococcales bacterium | reverse complement strand
GTCGCGGCTCTATGGCAAAAAGGGGGACCTGCATCTGGGCTTCGATCACCGCCAGTTTGCAGAACTCCTCCATGCTTGCCCCCACAACTGGCTGATCACCTACGATGACTCGCCCGACATTCGCGAGAATTTTGCCTTTGCCCATATCTACGAGTGGGAAATGCAGTACGGCATGAATAACTACATGCAGGAAAAAGCAGCAAAAGGCGCAGAGTTATTTATTTCTAAACTGCCACAACTCACTGCCCAAGCCAATTTATTTACTTAAACATCAAAGCCCAAGCGAAATGTATTTGGTGAACAGGTACTCATCTAAGCCCCAATGCCCACCTTCTCGCCCATACCCCGATTGCTTGACCCCACCAAACGGTGCTTGGACGGTACTTGGCACAGCATCGTTTAAGCCAATAATGCCATACTCGAGACTTTCGGCAACGCGCACCGCCCGAGAAATATCTTTTGTCCAGATATACGCCGCTAGTCCAAAAGGGGTGTTGTTAGCCGCCGTTATTGCTTCCTCTTCGGTGTCAAAAGCAATAATTGGAGCAACAGGACCAAAGGTTTCTTCCTGCATTAAAAGCATATCAGCAGTTACATTACCCAGTACCGTTGGCGCAAAAATTAACCCCCCAAGTGCCGTGCCACCTGTAATAACCGTTGCCCCTTTTGCAGTCGCATCTTCTACATGACGCACCACTTTCTCGAGTCCAGCCCTGTCTACCACAGGACCAATTTGAGTGCTGGGGTCAATAGGGTCGCCTATTTTTAGGGCTGCAACCGCCTCACCAAGTTTTTTGCTAAATTCCTCGAGAATACTGCGCTGCACATAAACACGGTTGGTGCAAACGCAAGTCTGCCCTGCATTGCGGAATTTACAGGCGATTACGTCCTTAACAGCTTGCTCGAGATTCGCGTCTTCAAAAATCAGGTAAGGCGCGTGTCCGCCAAGTTCCATCGAGACCCGTTTTAGAGTATCGGCGGCTTGTTTAACCAGAATTTTTCCAACTTCGGTACTGCCCGTAAAGGTAATTTTACGGATTTGCTCGTCCTCCATAAAAACCTTGGACACGGCTATCGGGTCGTTGGTGGTGATGACTTGAAAAACATCACCGTGTCCGCCCGCCTCGAGCCAAAGTGCAGCCAGTTTTAGGGCAGTTAAGGGCGACTGCTCGGCGGGTTTTAGAATAATGGTGCAACCGGCTGCCAGTGCTGGCGCAAGTTTACGGGTGACCATTGCGGCAGGAAAATTCCAAGGTGTGACCGCGTACACCGCGCCGACGGGTTGCCGTATGGCAAACAGGCGCTTATGGGCAAATTGGCTTGGGATGGTCTCGCCATAAATGCGTTTGGCTTCTTCGCTGTACCAATCCACAAAACCAGCCGCATAACGCACCTCACCTAAGGCTTCTGAAACGGGTTTGCCCATCTCGAGGGCAATCGTTTGGGCAATTTCTTGTTCATCCCGAATGATTAAATTAAAAAACTTTCTAAGTAGCGCCCCACGTTCATAGGCTGTAGTTTTAGACCACCACTTGAAGGCTTCAACGCTCGCCTCAAGTGCTGTTTTGGCTTGCAGAAGACCACAATCGGCAACTCGAGCAATCTCTAAGCCTGTGTACGGATTGGTGACAGCAAAAGTTTGTTCTGTGCTGATGAATTGCCCAGCAATAAAAGCCCGTGTTTCGCCCGTAAAAGTCATGGTCATGTCGTCATTCTAACTCAGTCATTACTAGATGCGTTATGCTTTGACCCATGAAACAATCAACCTTTGCGGCTCGAGCCGGACTTGAACTTGAACTCGGACTCGGCACGCCCATTAACCCTGCGATTCATCAAGCCACGGTCTATGCTTATCCAAGTTTAGAGGATTTGGAACGGGTTTTTCAGGGTGAAAAAGGGTACATTTATTACCGCAATGGTCATCCAAATGCCACAGCTTTAGAGACTTTACTGGCACAACTCGAATTCGCCCAAGCAGCAGCGGTCTCGAGCAGTGGGATGGCAGCGATTTCGGCACTGCTGCTGGGTAATTTACGGGCTGGCGATCATATTATTGCTGACCAAAATGCGTATGGTGGTACTTTTGCACTTTTAACTTTAGATTTACCCCGCTTCGGACTCGAGGTCAGTTTTGTGGATGTACAGGATTTGGCAGCCGTAGAAGTAGCTTTTTTGCCAAATACCAAATGGTTGCATTTAGAAAGCCTGTCCAATCCAACCATTCGGATTGCCGACATCGGCAACTTGGTGGCTTTAGCCAAAACCAGAGGCGTAACGGTTTGTGTGGACAATACGTTTGCCAGTCCAGCCTTGTTAAATCCGATTGCCCTAGGCGCAGATGTGGTGGTGCATAGCCTTGCCAAATATATTGGTGGGCATGGGGCAGTCATGGGCGGGGCAATCATGGGCAGCACAAGCCTTGTAGAAGCCGCCCGAGGCGCACTGCTGCGGTTTGGCGGGACAATGGCAGCACTGGATGCTTGGTTAGCACTTCTGGGGGCAAAAACACTGGGTTTACGAATGGCACAACACAGTCAAAACGGTTTAGCGGTTGCTCAGTTTCTCGAGACACACCCAAAAATTATTCGGGTAGATTATCCCGGACTGGTATCGCACCCACAACACCAGTTAGCCAAAGACCTGCTTAAAAATGGTTTTGGTGGCATGATGTCTTTTGAGTTAAGCGGCGGTTTAGCTGCCGCCTCGAGTTTTGTGAAAGCCATCAGTCACGCTATTCCGCTTGCGCCTAGCCTCGCTGATGTCTCGAGTACCCTGTCTTATCCGACTGGCACAAGTCACCGTGCCTTAAGCTCCGAGGCTCGAGCCAAAATTGGTGTGACCGATGGTTTACTGCGTTTATCGGTGGGGATTGAGGATGTGACTGATATTATGAGCGATTTGACAGCCGCCCTCACCACCATTTGAACAGGTCATCTGGGAATGCCAGTGGTGCAATCGGCGTACCGATTTGTAAAACCATCGGCGCGTCATACGTCCAACCACTCGAAACAAAACGCGGATTGTAATAGACCTCTAAAGTGTTGTTGTTCAGGTTGTGAATCCAAACTTCGCAGATATTGTGCTGAGCGTACATCGGGAGTTTATCGTCTCGGTCGGTGTTATAGGTGCTTTTACTAATTTCAATCACCAATAGCACGTCTTCTGGATTTGCCACCCCTCGAGACTCGAGTTTACAAAGCATAAAATCTGGTTCTGGTTCGCCATAAGCTCCACCTAGTCGGACTGGGGTTTGCGATGTGACTCTCGCCCTTGTGCCAAAAAGAACCGCCAGTGGTGTGAGCATGGTGGCGATTGAATTAACGTGTTCATCTCCCATCGGTGGCATCTCAACAATCACTCCTTTAATCAGTTCAACCCGCTTAGGCAAAAGTCCAGCCTGACCCAATAACTCGTACTGCTCGACAGTGATGGGTTGCGGTATAGGCTGGGCAAGCCGTTCCATTAGAATCTGAGTCATGCTGGTATTGTACTCTTGACACAACGACTCTGCACGTTTAGACTCCTTTACGCCCTCGGGCTTGTGGTGGGTGTAGCTCAGCCGGTTAGAGCGCCGCTCTGTGGCAGCGGAGGTCGCGGGTTCAAATCCCGTCACCTACCCCAAATGAGTCCCGAGAATTAATTTCTCGGGATTTGATTCTTTGGCGTTCTTATAGTAGGCTCTTTCGGCTTGATGCGAGGATGGCGGAATTGGTAGACGCGCTGGACTTAGGATCCAGTGCCGTAAGGTGTGCGGGTTCAAGTCCCGCTTCTCGCACCACAAAGGTTTTTAGGCGAAGTTTTGAACCACAAAAGAGAAGTTTTGAACCACAAAAGAGGAGTTTTGAAATGGCAGAATTATTGCAACGTGAAGGTAATAAAGTGAAGTTCAAAGTGGTTGTTCCAGCCGCAGAAGTCAGCAAGGCATTCGATGGGATTATCAATCAATTGGTGCGTGAAGTGCGCGTTCCGGGTTTCCGTCCAGGCAAAGCTCCAAAAGCCATGATTGAAAAACGGGTTGGCACAGAATTTCTCGAAAACGAAGTCACCAAGCACCTGATTGAGCAAAATTATGGGGCTGCCGTCAAAGAACTGAAACTGATTCCAGTCTCTGCCAATGTAGACCCCGGCAAACTCGAGAAAGGCACAGAATTTGAATTCACGGTAGATGCCGAGAATTACCCAGAGGTAACGCTGCCCGACTGGGAAGCCTTCGCAATAGAAGCCCAAGCGCCAGTGGTCGGTGAAGAAGATGTCCAAAAAGCCCTGAACGAACTCTTACAAAGCCGCGCAACCTACGAACAAGTTGAACGCAGCGCCGAAGCCGAAGATATGGTCAATGTTGAAATTCTCGAGGGTGAAGACGCAGGTAAAACCTATCCTGTCTACCTCGAGCGAGCCGAAGCTGGGGTGCGGAATGCCCTCTTAGGACAGGCTGTGGGCGCAGAAGCTGAAGTGGTTGTCCAAGGTGGCGACAAACCAGAGGACGAACAAACCGTTCTTAAAGTGAAAATTTTAGACATTAAGAATAAAGTTATGCCAGCCTTGGACGACGAATTTGCCAAGAGCTTCCAATTAGACAATATAGACAGCGTAGAAAGCCTGACCACACGAATCAAAGCCGACCTTGAAGCCCAAGCGGTTCAAACTGGAAAACAAGCCCGCCGTGATGAATTTGTCAAAAAATTAGGCGAAGGCAGCACACTCGAGATTCCACAAATCATGATTGAACGCCGTGTTGCAGCAATGGAACAAGACCTCGAGAACGACTTGCAAAAACAAGACATCACCTTAAAATCCTACCGTGAATACCTTGATAGCGAAGGTAAACTCGAGGAATTTGAACAAGATATTTTGACAGGTGCAAATTTGCGGGTTCGCAATGACCTTGCGCTCGAGAAACTCAGCGAAAGCCTAGGCACAAAACTCGATAATGACGAATGGGCAACCGCCATTCGCAACTATGCCGTTTCGGTGCGTACCAGTGTGCCAAACCTCTTAAAAGCCCTAGGCGACGAAGGTGTGGATAATTTCCGTGTGATTGCTACCCGCGACAAAGCCTTAGAAACTGCCTTAAATAAACTTGGTGCATAGTTTCCCCAGTGCGTAAAACCTGTAAAACAGATTGTTTAACCCGAGGGCATGATGCCCTCGGGTTTTTTATAGTTTGTGCTTCAAGAATTAAGTGTACTCGAGTAATTTAGCCCGAGCCACATCTGGCACAACCAAACTCTGCTTGGCATGGTGGTCATACCAAACCAGCACCGTCTCGAAGGTCGCAGCTACAATATCATTGGCAACAACTTCGTGCTGCACAGTAAAACTTTTTGTTCCAACCTTAACAACCCAAGTGCTGATTTGCACCGTATCACCGTAATGCACTGCCCTTACATGACTCGCCACGACCCGAGCCAATAAACAACTGGGGAATTGCTTATTGGTAATCCCTAAAAAAGCAAAGAACTCGAGTCGAGCAAATTCGGTATATGAGAAAAAAACAGCATTATTGACATGCCCAAGCATATCAAGGTCGGCAAAACGAACCACCATTGGCGTAAAAAATCTCACTCAAAGCGGTAGCCTTTAGGTACAACCACCACACCTTTTTCAGTAATCTTAAAGCCCCGAGCGCGGTCTTCCTCGAGATTCACCCCGATTTTTGTTCCAGGCGGCACAATCACGTCTTTATCGAGAATTGCATTTTGAATAATGCAGTTGCGTCCGACTTCTACTTCGTCAAATAAAACACTGCGATGCACCAAAGAATATGAATTAACTCGAGCGCGCCTAAACAAAACCGAATCGCGTACCGTCCCACCCGAGATAATCACGCCTCCAGCCACAAGACTATTTAAGGCGTGACCCGTGCGGTCTCCCGATTCATGCACAAACTTAGCGGGTGGGCTATCAGCATTGACGGTGCGTAAGGGCCATTCTTGGTTGTACAAATCAAATTCTGGATTGACTGAAATCAGTTCCATACTGGCTTCGTGGTAAGCGTCCAGTGTCCCGACATCTTTCCAGTAGGTATTTGGGCGGTCTGTACCGGGAATCGGGTTCTTAAAAAAATCATAAGCGTGCAGGTGATACCCGTCGCGTAAAGCACGCGGCAACACATCCTTACCAAAGTCTTTGCTCGAGTTGTCGTCGCGGGCATCTAAATCGAGTAAATCCTCGAGTGCTTTGCGGCTAAAAATATAATTGCCCATACTGGCAAGTGCCATGTCGGGCTTACCGGGCATTGTAAAGGGGTTTTTGGGTTTTTCTTGAAATTCGGTAATGCGGCTGCGGTCATCCACACCAAGCACCCCAAAACGGCTGGCTTCTGCCACTGGCACTGGAAACGCCGCAATGCTGACATCGGCTCTGGAATCAAGGTGTTCTTGAATCATATGGTCTACGTTCATTTTGTAGATATGATCGCCCGAAAAAATAGCGATGCAGTCGGCTTTATGATTCTCGATTAAGTGCATATTCTGCCAAATCGCATCGGCTGTACCACGATACCAAACCGCGCCAAGTTCTTCAAAGCGGTATTGCTGGGCGGGAACAAGGGTAATAAAATAATCTGATAAAAACGAACCAAAACGCCAACCGCGTTGAATATGTTCGGTTAGGGATTGGGCTTTGTACTGGGTAAGAACATAAATACTATAAATCTCTGAGTTGATGAAATTATTAATCGCAAAGTCTATAATGCGGTACTTTGCTCCGAATGGCACAGCAGGTTTGGAACGTTTAGAAGTAAGTGGTGAAAGCCTCGAGCCTTGACCACCAGCCAGAATCATGCCTAATGTGCGAACAGCCATATTGTGTACCTCCGGATAAAACAGTATAACAGTCTCTTAGATAAATAAGGCAACATAGAATTAAGTTGTCATGATTTATTTGTAAACTGTACAGCATGAAACTCTGGTGGCTTGGTTTATTTTGCAGTGCGTCGCTGGCATTTTCGCTTCAAAACGATGCCAACCAAGATGTGCAACAATTGGTGAATTTTGGCGCTCGAGTTTCGGGCAGTAAAAATCTCGAGAATGCTGCCAATTATCTAGCCTCGGAGTACAAAAAAATTGGTGCAGAGGCTCGAGTCGAAACCTTTATTTTTGAGCGAGTGCGCGACCTTGGCTCGAGTGTCACAGTTGCGGGTAAGCGTTTTGAAGCCGATGCTTTGTACTCTGCTAGTATTAACGATATTGAAGCCCAAGCGGTTGTTATTCCTAATTTTGGTTCGCAAGCTGATTATAAGGGCTTAGATTTAAGAACTCGGATTGCGCTTGTCAAACGCGGTGGGATTACTTTTCTCGAGAAAGCAAGGGCTGCACTAAATTCTGGGGCGGTTGGGGTGGTGCTGGTTAATAGTGTCTCTGGTCGTTTAAGTGCCAATTTACTGGGCGAATTCGATATTCCAATGCTGGCAGTTTCTGGAACAATCGGGGCTACTCTGCTCGAGCAAGCCAAAAAAAGTATTCTCAAAATCAGGCTTATTTCCAATGTCCAACGCACCGAAGCCATTGGGCGTAATGTGGTGGCAAAATTTTCTGACCAAAACCCCAAACTGGTTCTCGGGGCGCATTTTGATAGTGTCCCCGGTAGCCCGGGTGCAAATGACAATGCCAGTGGCACAGCCGCGATTCTCGAGATGGCACGGCGATTAGCACCAGAATTACGCCAACAGATTTATTTTGTCTCGTTTGATGCCGAAGAGGACGGTTTAATTGGCTCAAATGCTTTTGTGCAAGCCTTAGCCACAAGCACTTTAGATGGTCTGAAAGCGATGCTCAATTTTGATATGATTGCGGTCAATAACAATTTGTCTGTCGGCGGCTCGAGTTCATTGGTGAATACCATTCGTGGTTTGTACCCACAAATTGGTCAGTTTAATGATTTTGCAGGTTCTGACCATGCCAGTTTTTTAAGCCAAGGCGTGCCAGCCGTGTTTTTCTGGCGTGGCTTTGAACCTAATTATCATTTGCCAGCCGATTCAAAAGTCAATCCCGCTCTGCTCGAGGAAACGGTACAAATTGGACTCGAGACGGTCAAACAACTCTTAAAGCAGTGATAAAATACACCCATGTCAACCCGTACAGAAACCGACACGATGGGCGCTCTCGAGGTAGATTCCAGCCGTTACTGGGGCGCTCAAACCCAACGCAGCATTCAGAACTTCCCCATCGGACGTGACCGTTTTATTTGGGGTCGGGCGATTATTCGTTCACTCGGGGTGCTGAAAAAAGCCGCCGCCCTTGCCAATGCCGAATTGGGGCAACTGCCGCAGGATGTGGCGGATTTGATTGCTCGAGCCGCCGATGAAGTGATTACTGGTAAGCTCGATGACCATTTTCCTTTGGTTGTCTGGCAAACGGGTTCTGGAACACAAAGTAACATGAATGCCAACGAAGTGATTTCTAACCGTGCCATTGTCTTAGCGGGCGGCGAATTAGGCAGTAAAAAACCAGTCCACCCCAATGACCATGTAAACCGTGGTCAAAGCAGCAATGATACTTTTCCAACGGCAATGCACATTGCTGTAGTTGAAGAACTGCACCGCCAGTTATACCCAAATGTTTTGCTGTTGCGTGAGACACTGCACCGTAAAGCCGAAGAATTCTCGAGTATTGTAAA
>JANNEE010000439.1:0-4809 GCA_031388325.1 Deinococcales bacterium | reverse complement strand
CTATCATTCTCAAGGCTGACTCGAGTTATTTCAAAGTTTACTCAGTGCTGACACTGGCATCTACTTGTTGGTTGGCTGGTATCACCATTCTAAAATGTGCGGCTGGGTCTACTAGCAACTCCGCCACCCGCCGTGCGGCATCGGTCTGTTCGCTCGAGACCAGCGCTTTGTGGTATTCGCCAAGCATTTCGCGGATGTCGGTTATACCGCGTTCGCCAAGTTTATGAATTTTGACATTTGCACCTTTGGCAAGGCGGCGGCTGTGCGCCGTGTCGTCTAAGCCCATGCTTGGTTGATAACGCAAATAAACCACGCCGCCAGTCATACCGCTACAAATCCAAGGTCCCGGGTCGCCGAGTACCACCACCCGTCCATTGGTCATGTATTCAAAAGCAAAGCCCTTGGCATTGGCTCGAGCCGCCAGCATTCCAAGTGCGTCCTCGAGTGGTTTTTTGACTTGGCCACCCAGCACCACATCTGCGCCAGATAAGCGAATACAAAAGCGGCTGTAAGCGTTTCCTTGGATGATGAATTTACCGCCAATTGCGCCGTAACCAAATGATTTTCCGACACTACCATCCACCCGCACACCTTGGTCGTTTAAGCCTTTCATAATCACGACTTTGCCACCAAAACTGCCTTTTCCGACCCCATCTTGAGCGCCACCATCCACCAGAATCTCGAGTTGAGCGGTGTTGAATGCCGCCAAGCCATTACCAGGAATACTGCCGCCGTCAAAATAGAGCTTGGCTTTCTCGAGTTTCATGCTTTTATCGTTTTTGCGCCGACTTAATTCCCCTGCCAAATGTGTACCAAGGGCGCGGTCAGCACTGGCAACAGGTCCGTCTTGGTAGGTCAGAACTTCATCGCCGCCAATCGCCGCATCCACCATCCAACTCGAGAGCATCCGCGTCATCGAATTGAGCGGTTTACGAATCACCCGCTCGGTTTTGGGTAAGGCAAGCGGTTCGACTTCCTCGAGTAAATAACTTAAATCGAGTTTGTCTTTGCCCATAAAATGCCCAAGGTGTTGAACTTGTCCAATCATGTCCTCGAGTCGTTCGTAGCCCAGCGTTGCCACCATTGCCCGAAGTTCTGATGCCATGCCCGTAAAAAAGCGGGTTAGGTTCTCGACTGCCTTTTCCAGTTCTCGAGGCACAAAGCGTTTCATGCCTTTGTGGTCGGCTTCTTCTTGGGTTTCGACTTGGGTGGCAATTCCGACATGGCAAGTATCCAATTGGCAGCCTCGGCAGATGGTGCAACCAATGGCTACCATGCTAATTGTGCCAAAACCGACGCGATTTGCTCCAAGGCAAACCATTTTAACTACATCAAGCGCAGTTTTCATGCCGCCATCCACCCAGAGTTCTACGCGGTCACGGATTCCAGCCATGACCAGCGCTCGGTGGGCGCGGCGCAGTCCAATCTCGGCAGGGAAACCCGCATACTTCAGGGCATGCGCTCTGGCTGCGCCTGTGCCACCTTCAAAGCCCGAGAGCGTAATCACATCCGCCCCAGCCTTGGCGATACCGACACAGATTGTGCCAATATCGGGAACAACGGGTACTTTGACGCAAACTTTGGCGTATGGGTTGATGGTTTTCAGTTCTTCGATTAACTGGGCGAGGTCTTCGATGCTGTATAAGTCGTGGTTGTTGCTAGGCGAAATCAAATCCACGCCTTGGGTAGCATGACGGGCTTTCGCCACTTTTGAGGTGACTTTAGAACCGGGTAGGTGTCCGCCTTCGCCGGGTTTTGCACCTTGACCAATTTTTATTTCGATAAAGGCAGAACTGTTCAGCATTTCTGAAGAAACCCCAAAGCGCCCAGAAGCCACTTGCTGACCACGCCAACGGGTGTACTGCCCAATCATATCGGCAATTTCGCCGCCTTCGCCGTTCATGCTGACCATATCAAGGCGCTTGGCGGCTTCTGGGTAAGCACGGAAGGCTGTTTCGCCCTGAGAACCAAAACTCATGGCGCTGATGACAAATGGCAAGCGGTGCGAACCAGCACTGATGTCTACTTCTTCTGCCGAACGCATCTCAAGCTCGGTTGCAGGACCAGATAAACCTTTCACCTCGAGCAGATTTCGCGCAGCCACAGGAAACTCGAGTTCTAACGCCCGAATTCTGCCCGTGTAATCGGTGGCGGCAATTTCGCCATTGGCGGCGGCGGCGGCGTGTTTATAGACTCGAGTGTTTAAGCGGGCATCGCGTTCAAGCGAAGCTCCGCCCAGTGTCCAACGATGACGACGATCCTGCATGGTTTTTTCGAGGTCGGTCATGCCGTAACCAGCCTTTTCGGAAGCCAGAAAGCTCTTGATGCCGAGTTTATCCGCCAAATCTGGTTTTAAGCCAATCGCTGCAAAAACCCGTCCATAACCACGCAATTCATGGATTCCCATGGTGGACATGACTTTCTCGACCCCTTTGGTCAGTGCCGAAACAATTTTATCAGCCGATTGCTTATCTGTGCCAGAAAAAGCTGCCAGCAACAACCACGGTTCAACCGCATCTGCGCCTAGTCCAAGCAGCATCATGATGTCATGCAAATTGCGAACTGCCCCGCTCGAGACGATTAAACTGGTCTGACGACGGTACGCCAAGCCATCGGAGTTGAGGTTTTCTAAGGCTTTATTGGCTTCGGCAATACTTAAACTTGGGTCGAGTGGCATGTGTCCAGAACGGTAAACCAATCTATCCTCGAGAATAATCAGTTCTGCGCCGTCATGAGCGGCTTTGAGGACTTCTTCGCGCAGACGGTCAAGGGCTTTTTCAAGTGGTTCTGGGAAATTATTATCTACTTGCAACTCGAGTTTAATTCGCACTGTTTTTAAGTGACTCTCGAGTTCCAGTAGGGTCATTGTGCCGTGTTTCACAGCCGTTTCGGAATCAAGTGGAATAATTGGGGTAATCAGTTCACAGATTTGCCCAGCGAACTTGCCATTGGGTAAGGCACGTTTACCCAGCACCACTCGGGTGCTGAATTGTTCGATTTCGCGTTCACGGTCTATGGCAGGGTTGGTGACGACTGCTACGGTTTCTTTAAGAAATTCTGCCAAATTGGGTTTTGGCTCGCGTAGCGCCGCAATCGGTCCATCAAAACCTAGGCTCGAGATCGGTTCACTGCCTTTTTCAGCTAAGGATTTGACATATTCTTCGTCCCATTTTTCCCAGCCAAATGCCGCTAACGCCGCCGCACTCGGCACGTGCACTTCAGGGTCAAATTCGGGCATGTTGTTGGGGCGCTCTAAAGGTCCTGAAACATGCGCCCGAGCGCCAACCACCACCGCACTGCGGTTATGAACCCGCTCGAGCAGCACCCGTTGCGCCTCGAAGTGCGGCATCGGTTGCACCCCATTGGGGCGGATGGTGCAGAGCATTTTTTCGCCCGGAGCAAGGGGGCGTGGGTCGCCAACAAACACGCCCAAGGGAATCACACCGCGCTCAGATGACCAAAAAAATTCTTTTTCCGATTCACCAAACCAAAGCGGACGTAAGCCCAAAGCATCCACACTAAAGGCGCACTCGTTGCCAAAACGCATCACCAGCGCCGCAGGTCCTTGGGCAAGTGGTCCGAGTTGTTGCCTAAAGCTCATGTAGGCATCTTGTAAGGCTGGACTAAAGGTTTTGATTTCGCCTAGCACTGGCGGGAATGCCATCTCGAGCGATTCATATAAACTCAGACCTTGTAAACAAATTAAGCCCTCGAGTAAGCGATTTAAGTCCTGAGAATCCGAACCGCCAGTTCTCGAGATACCCAGAAAATCGAGTTCGCGGCGCAGGCGTTCAATCGTGTTGATTTCGCCATTGTGTCCAAGCAGCGTAAACGGCTGAACTTGCTCAAAGGTGGACATTGTGTTGGTGCTGTAGCGGTTATGCCCAATGGTACAAACCGATTCAAAATCCGAACGGCGCAGTTCTGGATAGTACCTATCAAGAATATCAGCTGCCCCACGCACTTTATAAACAACTGTATGCTGGCTTAACGAAACCACATGAACAGGCAAGGCATCCTCAAGTTCAAGGGCTAACTGAAAAAGACTGGTGGCTCGAGCGGCTTCGGTTTCGCCACTGACCACACCCGCCACTTGGTAAAAGGCTGGTTCGGAAATCGCGGCGACTGGACCCAACACACTGCCGTGGGTTTGCCCACGACGCTCTAAAATCACTCGAGTCCCAAATTTCATGGTGTTGGCACGAATATGGTCTAGCACATCCCTTGGGTTGACATTGACGGGAATAAATAAATGGGCAACAAAAAAACCTGTTTCATCCACGGTACTTGTTTGGATACCAGCCTCGGTCAGCCAAGCCTTCCAGAGTTTTTTAGGAATATCGGTCTGAATACCGCAACCATCGCCTTCACCACGTACTTCGCCGCTTCGGTGTGCCATTTGGGTCAGGGCTTCAAGGGCGCGTTTCACATTGCCATGGCTGGGGAAACCAGTTTTACGGATTGTGCCAATCACTCCACAAGCATCCCGTCCGACCCCTTCGTGCAGCGCATTAGGAATGGTTTCACGTAGGCGTTGGCGTTCATGGGCGCGGTGGAGCGATTCGAGTTTGGGTCTCATGGCAATAAGCATAGTCAAGAATTATTCGGGATGTCAAGAATTATAAACTTAAAATGACGTATTTTCTAAATTGATTTGCTTTTTTACTTTTCAAATAAACTTTACTTGACGAGTTGAATAAAATAATTTTCTTAAAAACAGACAGCAATTTATAAAATGTTAGATTATATTTTAATCTAGATTTATTTTTTTGAATGTACAAGTATCAGTACAATCCAAAAGTGGTAATA
>JANNEE010000397.1:0-1952 GCA_031388325.1 Deinococcales bacterium | reverse complement strand
GCTGGCGCTCTGGCAGACCGCATTAACGATTGCGGCTCGACGCTGCTGATTACGGCAGATGGCAGTTACCGCCGTGGGGCAATTGTGCCGCTAAAACAAAATGTAGACGAAGCCCTCGAGAATGCCCCAGGTATTCAGCATGTGGTGGTGGTACGCCGCACGGCTCATGAGATTACGTGGGCGGCTCGAGACCACTGGTATCATGACCTGATGGAAAACGCCTCGAGTGACTGCGAGGCAACCCCGCTTGATGCCGAACACCCATTGTTTATTTTGTACACTTCTGGCAGCACCGGTAAACCCAAAGGGGTACTGCACACCACCGGTGGTTATATGGTCGGCACGTACCTGACTGCCAAGTATGTTTTTGATTTACGCGCTTCAGACACTTATTTTTGCACCGCCGATATTGGCTGGATAACTGGTCATAGCTATGTGGTTTATGGGATTCTTGCCAATGCTGGGACAAGCCTGATTTTTGAAGGCGCTCCTAATTATCCACATGCTGGGCGTTTATGGGAAATCATCGAAAAGCACCAAGCCACTATTCTTTACACTGCCCCAACCGCAATTCGCAGTTTTATGCGTGGCGGCGACGAGCAACCAAACCGCTTTGACCTGTCCTCCTAGCGTTTACTCGGCACAGTCGGCGAACCCATCAATCCCGAGGCATGGCTTTGGTATCACCGCGTGATTGGCAAAGAAAAACTACCGATTATTGATACATGGTGGCAAACCGAAACGGGCAGCATGATGATTACCACCATTCCGGGCGCACATGACACCAAACCGGGTAGTGCTGGACTGCCAATGTTTGGGGTGGATGCTGCGATTGTGGACAAAGAAGGCAACGAACTAGGCGTAAACGAAGGTGGATTCTTAGTCATTCGTAAACCCTTCCCAAGTATGCTCAGAACCGTTTACGGCGACGATGAACGTTTCAAACGCCAGTATTACGGCGAAATCCCAAACATGTACTTTGCAGGCGACGGCGCACGGCGCGATGAGGACGGATATTTCACGATTGTCGGACGCATAGACGATGTGCTGAACGTTTCTGGACACCGTTTAGGGACAATGGAAGTCGAAAGCGCTTTGGTCTCACATCCGAGTGTTGCCGAAAGTGCTGTGGTTGGCAGACCCGACCCAATCAAAGGCGAGGGGATTATTGCTTTTGTGACCCTAAAAACAGGCAAAACCGCCACTGCTGAAGAATTACGCGCCCATGTCAGCAAAGAAATTGGGGCAATTGCCCGACCCGACGAAATCAAATTCACCGATTCACTTCCAAAAACCCGAAGTGGTAAAATCATGCGGCGGTTATTGCGCCAAATTGCCAGTGGACAAGCCATGAGCGGCGACACCAGCACGCTCGAGGATGTCAGTGTGATTCAAAAACTCCAAGCTGCAAATGATGAAGAATAGAAGTTATGATAACCACTAACAGGAAGATTTTCTTAAAATTAGGAGGTCTTCCTGTGTCCAGTGCATATTTTACAAATACATGTACTATTGGAAAAATGTCTAACTCCAACGATAACCCCATTTTTTTTGTGCGCTCGAGTAAAAATCAAATCAAATAGCTCATCTTCTTGATTTTCTAAGTATCTTCGGATTGCATAAGCACATAAATCAGCAATTTGTATCATTCCAGTTAGTTCACTATTAACAAAAAGTGGTGTTTCAATAATATGCTTCAAATTTGTCCAGAGTGTGCCGCTTAAGTGAAATTTTTTCATTAACAGCGTATGCTTTTTCGCCACTGTTTCATTGTTGTCATGAATAAGAAGCCCAAACTTACTGTCACTTTGTACTGATTTTAGGTATTTCTCGAAACGGGAAACAATTTGTTCAAACCCTTGCTCATCTATTGTTACGGTTGTTCTCGTTGGATCAAAGTGTATTTTATCACTAAGTACACGTCAAAACCCTAAAGACGAACTGATTTTCAC
>JANNEE010000366.1:0-11293 GCA_031388325.1 Deinococcales bacterium | reverse complement strand
TTTATATTTCGGCTGATTATGACGAACGCCAATTTGCCAATCCCTACACCTTTGATATTCGCCGCACCCCAAACGATCATGTGGCTTTTGGGCTAAAAAGCCCACATAAATGCCTTGGTGAACATCTGGCTAGGCTCGAGATTAAAGTGCTTTTTGAAGAACTCCTTCCCAGAGTCTCGAGCCTAGAATTAAATGGGGACGTGCAGCGCTTGCGGTCTAACTTTATTTCTGGGATTAAGCATTTGCCAGTCAAAGTTACTTGGCGCTGATTTCCCATGTGTTGATGTATTCGTCGCCTCGGGCTTTGTAATTGTACTGGCTCGAGACGGCGTGGATGACATTTTCATAATGCAGTGGAATCCAGAAAATATCGTTTTGCAGGATTTGCCGCATGGCTTTTGAAACCAGTTTATTGCGCTCGAGCGGATTAAAATTCGTGGCAGCCGCCAAAATCAGTTTATCCACTTCTTTATTGCAGTATCCTGCACGGTTCAGTGCGCCGTACCCCTCAGCCACGTTTTTACACATCGCTTGTGAAACGAGGGTACTGACCAAATCACTGCTTGCCCAACCACTGATATAGGCACTAAATTCGCCCCTATCGAGTTGTGGAAATAAGACCGTGCGGCTGATGGCGTTGACTTTGGTTTGAATGCCAATTTTCTCGAGCATCCCGCCAACCGCTTGGGCAATTAAGCCATCGTTCTGGTAACGGTCATTGGTGGCATCGAGCCGAAGTGAAAAGCCTTTGGCGTAGCCAGCCTCGGTCATTAGGGTTTTGGCTTTTTCAAGGTTATAAACTGGGTTTTTAATGCCACGATCAAAGCCCGGTACACTCGGTGCAACAAATTGTGTGGCGGGTGTGGCGTATCCGCCCATAATGCTTTTAACAATTAAGTTCTTATCCACGGCTCGAGCCACCGCTTCACGCACTTTGAGGTTACTGAATGGATTACCGCTCACACCTGTTACGGCGGGGGTACTTTGGGGGTTGCGAACATCTGTAACCAAATAAATCACGCGGTTACTAGGGGCTTGCATGACTTTGTAATCGTTATTACTCGAGATTCGCAGCACATCTTGCGGCGCAATTTTTTCGATTAACTGCACTTGATTTGACACCAATGCCGCCACTCGAGCCGCCGGGTTAGGAATGTTTTGCAGCTTGACCCGTTTTAAGGCTGGTGCGCCCCCCCAGTAATTATTATTTGCCTCGAGCAGCAGATTATCGCCAGCTAACCAAGACACAAATTTATATGCCCCAGAACCAATCGGTTTTTCTGCCCAAGTTGGGGTACTTTCGATTTGTTTTTTACTGACCACCAAAATCCCGACCATTTTATTGGGCAGTAACGGGTCTGGGCGCTCGGTTGTGACTTCTAAGGTGTAATCGCCAAGGGCTTTCATGCTCTTAATACTGGAGACACTGCCCTTAAAAGTGCTTTTAGGGTCGGTCTGGGCGCGGTTGATACTAAAAATTAAGTCAGCCGCCGTGACACTCGAGCCATCATGAAACGTGGCATTGCGGCGCAAAATAAATGTCCATTTGTTTGTTCCCTGATTTGTCCAGAGTTGAGCGATTCCGGGTTGGATTCGTCCATTAGAATCGGTTTTGGTAATCGAATCAAAAATATGTTGCTGCCAGTTAATGGTGGTTGTCTCGAGCCGCAAAATTGGGTCGAGGGTTGTGGCTGCGCCTTGATAACCCACGGTAAAAAGCGAGCTTTGGGCTTGGGCAGCAACAATGCCAATCATCAGGATGGTCATGCCAAAAAGTAGTCGTTTCACAAACGCGAAGTATGCGCCACTTAGCAGGCAAATTCAAGGGTTGGGTCGTGTTTGTACCAACTCCACAATTTTACCAATTCTCTTTGATTTCCCACCACATTATCAGTTCGCCTTTTGCCTAGTGTGCAACTCATGGGAAAACAAGCTATACTAGGATTCACACCTCGGAGGTGATGACAGTAGCTAAAGACCACAAGATCAACGATCAAATTCGTGTTCGTCAGGTACGTTTAATTGATGACGAAGGCGGACAGATTGGTATTATTGACACTCGAGACGCAATGAAAATGGCGACCGAGAAGAATTTGGATTTGGTGATGGTTTCGCCAAATACTGTGCCGCCAGTATGCCGTTTGCTTGATTACGGGAAGTTCCGTTTTGAAGCGCAGCAACAAGAAAAAGAGGCACGCAAACGAGCCAGAAACCAAGAAGTCAAGTCTATTAAGTTACGGGTTAAAATTGGTGATGGCGACTTTGACACCAAACTCAATCACGTTAAGCGCTTCTTAAAAGAAGGACATAAGGTCAAAATCACAATTATGTTTCGTGGGCGGGAACGAACCCATCCAGAATTGGGTGAGCGTTTGCTTTCTCGAGCCGCCGAAACCCTTGGGGACTACGCTTTGATTGAATCGCCGCCGCTCTTGGCAGGTATGGACATGAACATGATGGTTGCGCCGACCCCAAAAGCTGCGACCATGAAATTAAAAGCCTCGGATGCTCCGCCACCCGAAGATGACGACGAAGACGACAGTGATGTTCCAGATAGCGTTATTACCGAAAATGTAGAAGCGCCAAGTCAGAACGCTTAAACCTCGAGACGCACCTTTTGGGTGCGTCTTTAATTTGGCAAATCACTGTTGACAAATCACACTCCACATTCTGCCCGTTTGCCCGTGGTCACGGCGATACGAGAAAAAATCGCTTTGAGTGCTGCACCGTCCAGCCAGCCAGATTTGGTTTTTTGGAATGCCAATAGACTCGAGTAACCACTGGTTGGCATTGGCTAAATCCAAATGAAATAATCTCGAGCCGCTTTCAGAACTGGTTTCTTCTTGTACAAAACGCTGGCTTGGAAAATTGGCAGCTGAGAACTGCTCAAGCACATCTAATCGAATAGGGTACTGCCCAGCCGAGATTCCAGGTCCAATCGCCACTTCTATGTTATTGGGGTTTGCGCCGAGTTGCTGCATTCTCAGTACCGTCTGTTCGAGAATCCGTGCGGCAGTACCACGCCAGCCACAATGGGCGGCAGCAATCACCCCAGCCCTTTTATCCTCGAGTAAAATCGGGTAACAATCGGCAGTTTCGATCACCAAAGTGATGTTTTTTTGATTGGTTACAACTGCGTCGGCAGCTAGTAGTTCCTTAGAAGCCAAGGCATCTGCGGCATCAACCACAAAACTTGAATGGATTTGGCGCAGCAAAACCACAGATGTAGCGGTTAAGTCTAAAGCGGCGAGTGCCAAGATTCGGTTCTCGAGAACATGATTGGTCTGGTCGCCAACCCGACTCGAAAGATTCAGGCTATTAAATGCTCCGAGGCTCTTTCCGCCGTGCCGAACACTAAAACCATGTCTATTTTGAAGGTTTGGACTGCACAACCACATTTAAGTAGTCTAACTCGAGTTTGGCAATTTAGTAGCAAATGACTTGATTTTTATGTCAATGACAAGTATTTTAACATCTGTGATGGCGTTACTTTACCCAATGCGAGAAAAGACCATTGTTGAGGTTCATCTTCTGCTAGACTATCAGCAATGCCTAGTTTTCCATTTACAACGCCAGCATGGAGGGGAGTGCCATGAGTGAAGTACAAATCTCGCCGTTAGCCAAGCGTCTTGCTGAGGAGAACTCAATAGATTGGCGTAAAATTCGTGGTACAGGACCCGAGGGGCGGGTCATCGAACGAGATATTCTGACCTATTTAGCCCGAATTATGTCCGGAGAAGCCGACCTTCCAGCCGAACCGGATAAATCCGAACCAGCCGGTCCAAGCAGTATGCCGGCGGCTGTTCCGGGGAATGTAGCAAACTATGCGGCGGCTAGTGCAGGGCTTGCCAAAGAAGGCGTGGATTTAAGTGCCTTAATTGGTGGTTTTCCACCTGTCGCAGCACTGCCAACCCTCGAAGCTCCTCTGGATTTTGGTTCTTTTGAACCACCTTCAACGGTTATACCCACGCCTCCGCCTGTTGCTCCCGTATTTACCCAACCTACAGTGAACAGTTCTTTATCGCAAGAGCCTGTTTTTGAAATTGATTTTGACGATGACGAACCTGAAATTGTCTTTGAAAATCCAACCGTGATTGACCTGCCAGAACCTGTTGTACCAGTTGCTCCAGTGCCTGTGTGGACAGCCCCAGTGATTGAACCCATTGTTACAGCAGAACCCGTTTGGACTGTTCCGACGACTCAAGTACCCATTGTGCCAACTGCCCCAGTTATTCCCGAGCCTGTCTGGACAGCGCCAGTTGTTCCCGAGCCTGTTTGGACTGTTCCAGCAACACCAGAACCAATTGTACCGACCCCACCAATGATTGCTGAACCCGTTTGGACTGCACCAGTTGTTCCTGTTATCCCTGAGCCTGTTTGGACTGCGCCAATTGAACCCGAAGCCCCAGTCTGGGTAGCACCAATACCAGCTATTTCGGTTCAAGAACCTGCTTGGCGTATGCCAGAGCCAATTGCTCCATTTACTGCCGAGCCTGTTATCTCTGAACCTGTTGCTGCTTGGTCAATTCCAGAACCTGTGTATGTTCCGCCAGAACCTGTGTATGTTCCCACAGTTCTCGAGCCAAAATTGCCAGACCCCATTCCAGAACCCGTTTTCGTTGCGCCAATGCTCGAGCCTGTAGTTCCTGTCATTCCAGTGCCAGAAATTCCTGTAGTTATCCCAGTCTCGGAAACCATTATCCCAGTGCCAGAAATTCCTGTGGTCATCCCGACGTATAGCGCAGCTTCAACCGTCATTAAAGATTACTTTCAACTCTTTGCCGCCCGCCGAACCTTTGAGCCAAAAGCCCTTGAGGACATCCGAAGTAACCTCTCGAGCAGCTTAAACAACCGCGAAATTCCCAATGAACTTTTTCTGGCTCGAGCCGTAGGACGTGCTATTCATCTGCTTGGCATGACCCAATTCACGATTGCCCGTCTTGAACACAATGGCTTACAAGCCTACCAAGTCAGTGGCATTCAACACAGTTTCCTAGAAGCCCTCCAAGGACTGACTCGAGCCACCCAAGGCACCGCCGAAGGTTTACTGGTCGTGGATGCCTCGAGCCTAGGCGCAGATGATTTGGTTCTACCAAGTGCTGTCGGTGTTCTTGCCCTAGGCAGAAACGGCAAACTGACTTTATCGGGTAACTTACCACCACTGCAAAGCACCGAATTCTTAAGTAAAGTTGCTGAACTGCTCGAGAACCCTGTTGGGCTTGTGGTCTGAGGGCAGAAAAACAATAAAAAAAGAAAAGCACATTCGCTTTTCTTTTTTTTAGGTGCAATGGCTTATTAACAGGGCATTGCCTTTGATTCTTGCTCTATACTGTTCTTGTGTCTCGTTATCGTACTCGAAGCGGTATTGTGCTGCGTCGCAAAACCACACCAATAGGTGATGTGGTGCTTTGGTTACTGACTCCAGAAGGAAAATTACGTGGTGTGGCTCGAGCCGGGGCAAAAAATGGTTTAGCCGCCAAAGTTAATTTATTTCATCATTTGACCGTACAGGTTTATCAGCGCCCGGGCAACGACATGGCAATGCTTTCCGAAATTATTCTCGAGGGAGCGCTTGAACGCTTAACCCAGCCCGAGGTATACCCATATGCCCATTGGTTGGCGGAACTGGCAGATAAACTCTATGCTGAAGATGACCATGTTGGACAAGCTGGCTTTGAATTGGTCAGTGGCGGACTGCGCGGACTGGCGCGGCACACCGACCCAAACCGTGTGGCATTGGTCATGGCTTGGAAACTTTTAGGCGCACACGGGCTGTACCCCAGAGTCTCGAGTTGCCCAGACACAGGTGAGACCGAAGGCTTAACCCGTTTTGATGTGCAGCGTGGCAGTGTCAGCACTCAAGGCGGACTGCAAATAGGCGAGGATGCGATTTGGGAACTGCGCCGAATTCATGGCGAAACAGTGCGAGAAATCATGCTTGAGCCGCTGCCAGACAACACCCGCACAGAACTCTGGCGGGTTCTCGAGCCGTACATTGACACCCATGTCGGCAGTATGCAGGCGTGGGCTGCGATGAAAGGGCAATTTGAGACTAAAAAACTTGGGTTGATTTAAGTATCTCACGCTTTCATTTTAGAATTTCCAGAAAAGCGTCAATTCCGTCATTTCAGCGTGAGATACGTTGCCCTTACTCCTGTTCTTGACCACATACGCGCACCTTCGGGCGTGGTCGCTTAGTCGGAAATGTTTTAGGAACAAAACTCTAAAACATTTCGGGGCTGTACTTAAGTTGATACCAAGATTATTTTTAGGATTGTATCGTCTTGGTCATTTCTCGCCAAATGGTTTCTGGTCTGGCGGGCAACTCGAGAATCCGCACCCCAACCGCATCAAAAATCGCATTGCTGATGGCGGCTGCACCCGGCACAAGTGGCGGTTCGCCAACCACCCTCGCGCCAAACGGTGCAGAATCTGACGGATTTTCTATCATGATGGTCTCGAGCGGTGGAATATCGCTGGCTCTTGGGAAGACATACTCGAGAAAATTAGCCGTGGCATGACCAGCCACTTCGTCGTAACGCATCGCTTCGTATAAACCCATGCCAATGCCTTGGGCTGTGCCGCCGTGCATTTGCCCTTGAACAAGCGTAGGGTTCAGGGCAAACCCGACATCTTGAATGGCAACCTGAGCCAAAGGGGTCACAAAACCAGTCTCTGGGTCAACATGGACTTTAGCCAGATGGACCGCAAAACCCGGCGCACCCGATTTCATGGCACTGCGTCCCTCGGCAACAATTGGACCATCGCCGCCAGCTTTGCGCTGAGCAATTCCAGCCAGTTTAGCGATAGTTATACCTTTATCTGGCACACCTTTGACTTGGGCTTGACCATTTTTAAGCTCCAAGTCATCAATGTGCGCCTCGAGTTCTGTGGCTGCTAGTTTTAGGAGTTGTTGTTTGACACTGTTCGAGGCATCCAGTACCGCCCCCGAGACGCTGACCGTGACTTGTGAACCGCCCGAGGCTGGGGCATACGGACCCATGTTGGTGTCGCCTTGGACAAGTTCAATTTGGTCTGGGTCTATGCTTAAGGTTTCGGCAACCACCAAGACCAACGAACTATGCACTCCGCTAATGTCCACACTGCCGACTTGAAGCCGCACTGTGCCGTCGGGTTCGATTCGGCAAACTGCTCCAGCCGGCGAGAACGCCCCGCCCCATGCACCTACGGCAATTCCAATACCAACATTGGGTTCTCGAGGCGCGGTGATTAAAGGATGGGTTTTGGCTTGCAGCAGCACATCACGCATTCCAATTCCGCCCCATGTTGCCCCTGTACCTGTCGGGTCGCCAGCCTCGACTGCGTGTTGTAAGCGCCATTCAATCGGGTCAGCCCCAACACGGCGAATCAGTTCATCCACCAAGGATTCCAGAACAAAAGAAACCTGCGGCGCACCCGGCGCACGGTATGCTCCGCCTTGGGGTTTATGGGTCGAAAGCTGGCGAATACTGGCACGAAAATTTGGGCATTTGTACGTGCCACCAAAAAGCATTGCCACAATTCCACCAAAACCAAACGGAAAAACCCCATTGTCCATGTCAACATCTGCCTCGAGTGCCAAAAGCTGACCCGAAGCAGTGGCGGCTAAACGCGCCCTAAATTCTGTGGCTGGGGCTGGCGTTGTTGTTGTCATGTCTTCACTTCGGGTCAGCACCATTTTGATTGGCTTATTTAATGCGACGGCGATGGCTGCCACAAGCGGTTCAATCAGCCCGTACTTTGCACCAAAACCACCGCCCACCGTCATCGGCACAACCCGCACTTTGCGCTCTGGCATTCCTAACAGCCGCGCCACTTCGGAACGCACTGCAAATTGCCCTTGGGTACTCGAGTAGACCGTCAGTT
This sequence comes from Deinococcales bacterium, assembly GCA_031388325.1. GTDB lineage: Bacteria > Deinococcota > Deinococci > Deinococcales > JAAFIG01 > JAAFIG01. The sequence continues at coordinate 3,427 of JANNEE010000366.1, read as the reverse complement.
CTGTTCCCGGCACAACCACTGCCGCATGAGGCTCGAGGTACGCCTGATGCACCCACGGGGTTTTGAAGGTATGCTCAAGAATAATATCGGTACTGGCAAAAGCGGCGGTCGCATCTCCCCGAGAAAAATTGCGAGTCTCGAGGATGTTAGAACCAGATTTTTCTTCCGAAGCTCCTGCACTGGTGTCGCCATGCAGGGCAGTCAAATCTGCACCTTCTTTGGGGACACCATGCTGCCAAACGATAATCTGGTCTTCTCGAGCCGCTTGCATGTCTGGCACAATCGGCAGTTCGTCGTATTCAATGTCTATCAGCATGGCTGCATCTGAGGCAATTTCCGCCGTTCGCGCCACAACTGCCACAATTGGCTGACCCGCGAACAACACCACATCCTTAGCCAGAATGGCACTCGAGCGCGAATTGATGATTTTGTGACGGGTCGGTAAGTCTTCGGCTGTCAGCACCGCCACCACACCATCTACGGCTTTGGCATCCGCCAGATGCAGCGCCCTAATTTTGGCATGGGCATAGACACTCAGCACCAATTTGACATGCAGCATCCCTGCGAATTCAAGGTCAGCCACGTACTGGGCTTGACCAAGCACTTTTTCCAAACCATCAATGATTTTACGACCCTTACCAAGATGTATAAATTCGGACATGGGCTATAGTATACGGGTATGAATAGAATTCAAAGTAGGATTCTAAAACTTGTTATTTCAATGGGAGTAAATAAACCATGTCTACAATTAAAATTTCATTAAGACTACTCACTTGGCTTATTCCAACCTTATTTATTGCTTGTCAAACAACGCCAATAAAAAAATTAATTCCACCTTCAATCGTTGAAGTGACTTTTGATGGACAAGTAAGCTCGGCTCGGCTTATTCACCCAATCAGAGGTCAATCGCTCCGTCCAGAACAAGACCTTACTTTTACTCGAATTGCTTTTAATACCTTTGACCATACGGCAACCAACACCCGTTATATGTACGCCCAATTCTCAGTCATCAGTGCCAATCAAGATTTTGATAACCTCACCCTTTACGCCTATAACCAAAGCCAAAATAACATTGCTGGAACGGCAATCAAAAACTTGGTTAATTTTAATGACATGGCACTAACCGACCCGCAAATCGCACAAGACATTAAACCAACCCACCGTCATGTCCAGAGCAACACCAGTGTTGCCATAGACACTGCCCATGCCGATTTTCAAGGATTTAGCCCATTTGAAGCCCAAAGTTTAGAAAATGAGGCGCTCCTAAATAATTCAATCACCGCCACCGATGACCTGCTCGAGTACGGATTTGTTGCCCGTAACAGCACTGGCGGACGCAGCTTAACCCGTGGTCAAACTGGTACAATTACCTTAGCAGTCCGCTTTCTTAAAGATAGCCAAGTCGCTCGTATCCCGCAAAAATTCTCAATGACTTTTGTACTGGCGAACGAAACGACGGCTCGCAGCACCCGCGATGTGCAGAACGACACCACCTCGGCAATGCAAAACCGCTTGCCAAACGCCACACCGTTTTTAATCGGCGCAGATGACACGGCGGCAGGTAATAACCGTGTGTTCGTACCCAACCTTCGCCTTTCAAGCACACCAACTTTTTTACTCGAGCCAATACTCACCAGCACCGCGCTTGGAACCCTAGACTTGGCTTGGGACACCAGCCTGTCCACACCAAGCACCGACTCGAGTGGAAATTGGAAATTTACCCCCCTGACCTACAGCGACATTGACCATACAACGGCTGGATTCCGTTACTTAACTGCAACTTTTAGGGTCGAATACATGGGCAGCACCGCCCAATCAAACCTACACCTACGAGCCTTTTCTCGCCAAACCAATATCGCGGGTAGTGCCGTTTATGACTTAAGATTATTCCCAACCCTCGAGTATCCATTGGGCGAACAAATGAGCGAACCAAGTATTGTGCAAAATATCCACCCAATCCACGCCATGCAATTAGGGGCAACTGTGCCTGTTCCCGACCCAACTGCTTCTGGCTTCCAAGCCTACCAAACCCAAGAAAGCAACCAATTAACCCAAGCCGCCCGTACCCTTAATCTATTAAGCAGCCCCGATTCAATCCTTGATTATGGCTACCAAATCCGGCAATGCAACCCAAACTGCAACCCAACATTTATCAACAACAGCCAAGGGCTGGTCTCGGTGGCGGTCAGAATCCCCAGAAACTACACCCTCCCAGTCGTACCAGCCACTGTTCCGCCCACAACCCGCACCGTCAAACCCTTCAAATTTAAGTTCAGCTTTGTCATCAGCAGCGACAACGCCCCAAGGGTCAGCCGCGCAATCGTTGAAACCACCAGTCAAGCCCAAACTCGAGCCGATGCTACGGCAAGCCCAAGCCTACCCAGCCAACTGATGTTCCTAGGCTCAGATACCGACACGACCAATAATCCAAAAATTTATCCGATTCGACTAAAAAGCATTAAAATTGCTGATAACACGCAAATCCCGTAACACAGTCCTCGAGACCATAAAATTCGGCTACTGCTGCTGCTATGGATTTAGTGTCCCTTGAAAAGAGAATTCGAGCCTTCAGTGTCGAGGAATTTGTGTCCTTCAAAAGGTTTTTGATAAATCTTGAGCAAGAAATGAAAGAGAGAAGCCTCGAGGAATTACGTGAGCCAATCCCCAAACTATCCCCACCGCTTGACAATCAGCAATAAGCCCTTGACCTACCGCATTTAAAAATGGTTACACAAATGAAAAGTTGAGGCAGCATGAAGCTGCCTCAACCACTTTCTTACCTTACACTCGAGCTAGAGCTTTACGCGCCATCACATCCACCAGATGCGCTCGGTATTCGGCACTGGCAACATGGTCTGAAAGTAATTCTGTTGCGTCCACCAAACCGCTACTTGCACCCGCCTCGAGCTTGGTTAGCCGCATGGCAGAAGCACCCGCCCCAGTCACGGCGGCTCGAGTGTTGCCACTGGCGTGCTTGACCACGGCTACACCCACAATTGCATAGCGACTGGCTGGATGGGCAAATTTTTCGTAAGCACTGCCTAGGGTATTAGCGGGGATATGAATTTCGGTCAGCATCTCCCCTTCAAGAACGGCTGTTTGGAACATGCCAAGAAAAAAATCATCGGCACTGACCACCCGAGCGCCACTCGAGCTTTCAATTTTCATGCTCGCACCCAATGCAAGCATCGAAGCAGGGTAATCTGCCGCAGGGTCAGCGTGAGCCAGCGCCCCTCCAATTGTGCCTTTGTTACGAACCATTGGGTCACCAATCAGGGCGGCTTGTTCTGGCAGAATACGGCACTTTTCTTTTAACAAACTCGAGTGTTCGATTTCACGGTGCGTGGTCATCGCCCCAATTACAATCACTTCACCCTCGAGACGAATGCCTTTAAGACCTTCGATACTCGAGACATCAATTAAAGCA
>JANNEE010000362.1:0-3643 GCA_031388325.1 Deinococcales bacterium | reverse complement strand
CTGGCGATCAGATTAACTTTGAAGTTGAACTGATTAAACCAATTGCGATGGAAAAGGAATTGCGTTTTGCAATTCGTGAAGGTGGTCGCACGGTTGGGGCTGGCGTAGTTACAGAAATTCTTGAGTAAGTTCGATTGCTTTTTATCGTTTTTCACATCTGATTGCTTTGTTTGCGTATAGACTAATCTCTCATGAGTCTGCCGAAACCCAATTTTACCGATGCGCCTTTACTCAGTGCGAGGTTGCGGCAGTCCATGTTACCTGCATTTCTCGAGTACTTGAGTACCTCTGGGCATAATGGGATGCTTGAATGCGAAAGTCCAGATGAGGCTCGGGCGTACTTTGTGATTCGTCAGGGCAAAATGATCCGCGCTCTGTGTGAACACGAAGGCACACTTCTCGAGGGAACAGAGGCAGTTCGGGCAATGCTGCGTTGGCGCTACGCCCACACCAGTTTATTTGAGGGTTTTACCCCAGTTGAACCAAACATGACTGGTTCGATACTTGGCACACTGCTCGAGGCGGCGCGGCTTGAAGATGAGCATATGCGCGAAAAGACCTTGCGTCCAGAAGCGCGGATTAAGGTGCGAAATAATGTCAGCGCTTATGAATCGCTTGGCGTGGCAGAACTCGAGATTCTTAAAAAAGCCCGTTTTGGCAGTACCGTCAAAGAAATTCGCGATGCTTTTCGGGGGGCAAGTATAGATTCGGCGCTGCTCGAGTTGGTCGCCCAAGAAGTCATGGAAATCGAGGGTGTTAATCCTCCCACAACCGTTAATAATACTTTTGAGAGGCGGGCATTATTGGGGGTTGTGATTCCACAAAAGACCGAGCGGCGCTCGAGTTTTGGGCGTGGTGGAAATATGGTTGCAATTGGCGGAATGTATAAGACAGTCCATGACTTAATAGATGGAGTGCGAAGTGCCGAACAGATTCGGCTTGAATTGCGCTTGTCAAGGGGAACAATCCGTGAAATCCTTAAGTCCTTGCGCGGCTCTGGGATGATTGATTATTGAGTGGGTCATTTAGCTATGGGCTATGAGTCTTGAGCTTTGAGAAAACTCGTTTGATTGGTTATTCTCGAGGTAATTCAAAGTCATTTTGCAAAATGAATGACCCACTGAAATTTTTGGCTGTCCTTGCAAAACAAGCGTTCGTTTGTTATAAATTCCTTTAATGACTGATTTTAGAACCCGTGCCGTTCATGCTGGACATAAGCCCGACCCGCAAACTGGCGCTCATGCTGTGCCAATTTACCAAACCAGTACCTTTGCATTGGGCAATTTTGACCGTGGGGCAAGGCTTTTTGCCCTCGAGGAAGCTGGGTATATTTACAGCCGAATCAATAACCCAACAGTACGGGCGCTCGAGGAAAAAATGGCGAGTCTCGAATCCGCCGAGGATGCGCTTTGCTTCTCGAGTGGTATGGCGGCAATCAGTGCTTTGTGTATGACGATTCTCGAGCCAAACGATGAACTGGTGTTTATTGGACCACTGTACGGCGGCACAGAAGGCTTTTTCTTAGACACCCTCGAGCGACTTGGCTTTAAGGTGATTGAAGCCAGCGATGAAGCAGATTTAGAAACACGAATTACTACCAATACCAAAATGGTTTATGTGGAAAGCCCAATGAATCCCAATTTGCGGATTCTTGATTTGCCACGAATTGCCACCGCCGCACATCGGGTTGGAGCGCTGGCTGTGACCGATAATACTTTTGCTACACCATACTTGACCCGTCCGCTTGAGCATGGTTTTGATGTCTCTCTGCACAGCATGACCAAATACCTTGGCGGACATGGTGATGCGATTGGCGGTGTGATTTGTGCTTCCGTGCAACTGTGTTTAAGTGTGCGGCTCGAGGGGTTGCGGCACTTTGGCGGGGCGCTTGGGGCGCAAGAAGCCTTTTTGTTTTTACGAGGCATTAAAACCTTACCGCTTCGGATGGATGCCCATTGTGACGGGGCAGAAATCGTGGCAGCATGGTTAGCCAAGCAACCCGAAATTACGGCGCTGCATTACCCCGGTTTAGAAAGTCACCCACAGCATCAACTTGCAAAAAAGCAAATGAAGCGTTTTGGCGGCATGATTGCCCTTGAACTAAAAGGCGGCTTAAATGCAGCTCGGGCATTCTTAGATTCTTTAGAACTATTTGTTCAAGCAGTCAGCCTAGGCGATGTTGAATCGCTTGCCTCGCACCCTGCCAGCACCACCCATCAATTGCTCGAGCCTGAACTGCGGATTCGTCAAGGCGTGACTGATGGATTGGTGCGATTATCTATTGGTGTAGAATACCCAGATGATCTGATTGCCGACCTCGAGCAGGGCTTAAAAGCTGTTCGAGCTTTGAATCAGCTTTAGTGATTTTTAGCTTGTGCATTTTTAACCATACTCGGCATAAAGGCTCGAGGCATCAAGCGCGGCACGAACGCCAGAATTTGGTTGATAATGCCCGGAATTATCAGGCGAGACTTGTTCTCGAGGGCAGTTATGGCTTGAGTCGCAACATCCTGACTGGTCATGACTGGATTCATTGGGTTCTGCATCAGCTTAGAATCATTCATATCAGCGCGGTCTTGAAAACCAGTCTTAACAGGACCCGGACACAGCGTGGTGACACTGACCCCAGTGCCTTTTAGTTCTTCGTCTAAGGCTTCACCAAAACTAAGCACATAGGCTTTACTAGCATAATAGACCGTCATCAGTGGACCCGGCATAAATGCGGCGATACTGGCAACGTTCAAAATTTTACCGCGTTTGGCAGCTAACATGCTTGGTAACAAGGCTCTGGTCAGCATGGTTAAGGTATTGATGTTCAAAAATACCATCTGCTCGAGTTTGTGTGGTTCTGAAAGGTGAAATTCGCCAAATTCACCAAAACCAGCGTTGTTGACCAGCACTTCGATGGTTAGTCCTCGAGCCTCGAGTTGTGCCATCAGTTTTTGGGTTGCGTCTGGTGCGGCTAAATCTAGGGCTATCACTTCTGCACCACCAAGTTCTTGTGCCAGTCTCTCGAGTTTATCTTGGCTGCGAGCCACCAGCACCAGACGGTACTTATTTGAAAGTTGCTTGGCGATTTCTTCGCCAATTCCGCCAGATGCGCCGGTCACAAGTGCGAGGGGTTTGCTGTTCATGGTTCTCCTTGGTGTTCTAATCCCTTAAACAGGGTCGTGAGGCTATGCTCTAAAGCACTTGCAAAACTGATGTGTAAAGCGCTGATTTCGGGGCGTTTGAGGACTTCCTGCATTGTGCCAACAGGACGTGACATTTGGGCTAAGCCAATCACAAGGGCATTTAGGGTTTGCAGGATTTCAAGTCCGCTAGTATTTGGAAAGACCTGCTCGAGTTTTGGAATAACCGCCATGCTTTGCTCGAGTAAAAAAGTTTTGAATTTGAGGGCGGCTTCAAAACTCAGGTTATGTTCCAAGTGACTCACCTGAACTGCCAGTAAGCCAACCAGAATTTCACGGCTCGAGATGCTAGATGCAACTTGCATAGCTAGGTTTTTTGGTCGCTCGAGCATGGTATGCAACTCGCTAAACCAAGCCTCGAGTTCTTGGTGCAAAAGCTCAAGCAGCAATTCTTCTTTGGTGGCAAAGTACAAGTAGGTTGTGCCTTTGGCAAGCCCAGCAGCTTGGGCAAC
>JANNEE010000323.1:0-6342 GCA_031388325.1 Deinococcales bacterium | reverse complement strand
AACCCTGCGCTTATACCCTACCGCCTGGAGCATTGGACGCACTGCCCTAGAGGATGTGCAATTGGGCGAGTATTTTATCCCCAAAGGGCAGAACATTATTTTGTCGCAGTACGTGACCCAACGCAGCCCCAAATATTTTGACGACCCCAATAGTTTTAAGCCCAAACGCTGGGTTGAAGGGTATGAAAAAAGTTTGCCTGACTATGCGTACTTTCCGTTTAGCGCGGGACCAAGGGTCTGTATTGGCAATATGTTTGCCGAGATGGAAGGCATGATTTTACTCTCCACCGTACTCTCGAGAATTGATTTTCAAAAAGCCAAAAATTACAAGGTCGAAATTTATGCCAGCTTGACCATGCGCCCAAAAAATGGTGTGCCAGTAATTGCATCACGGTTTAGTTAATCGCCCAGCAATCACGGCTCGAGACGCACCTGTGGTCTGCGGCAGGGTGTTCTGCCAACCGTGAAAGGCGTAGTACCCCAAGAGTGCAAAGGCGGCAGCTTCCCTCGTAACACTGGTAAAACCATACTTCCCAAATTTAGAATCCTCGAGTTTTAAGACTGGTACGTTTAAGCTCGAGGTGATTTGCTCCATCAAAACAGTGTTGGCAGTTCCGCCACCTGCCACTAAAATCTCGTCTAAGCCGTGTGGAATCACAAAGCGTTGGTATTGGTCGGCGATTATAAAAGCGGTTAAAGTGGTCACATTCGCCACAATATCCTTTGGGGAAAGTTCAAAAACACTCGGCAGTTTCTCGAGTGTCCAGTATTCGCGCCCAGTGCTTTTGGGTGGGGTTAATTCTAAGTACGGGTCTTGTTGCCATAAGTCAAGTAAGCGCGGCTCGAGTTTGCCCGAAGCCGCAATTTTTCCACCTTCATCAAAGCGTTGTCCAAGTCGGTTCATGGTTTCATCAATTAAACAATTGGCGGGTCCAGTGTCAAATGCCAGCACACCATTGGCATCTAGTCCCGGCAGATAAGTCAAATTAGAAATCCCACCCAGATTATGAACCGCCCGATTTACGCCAGCTTCGGCAAAAAAAATGCGATCTGCAAATGGCACAAGCGGTGCGCCTTGCCCTCCAGCCACAAGGTCGGCACTACGAAAATCTGAAATTACTGGTTTGCCAGTCTCAAGTGCCATAAAAGCAGGGTCGCCAATTTGTAAGGTACTGCGAACCGTCCAATTCCGTGCTGAATCCAAACGTGGGATATGATAAACAGTCTGTCCGTGACTGGCAATCAGGTCAGCATCTCGAGCAAGGTCTTTGGCTGCGTGGGCATAAAATTCGCCCAGCGCAAAAGATAATTGCGTTAAACTCGAGACTCCGATTTTATCCTGCATGGCTTCAAGTACCCACAGGCGCAAATCATCTGGATACGGAGTGTATTGGTGTTCACTGACCTTAGCCCGAGGCATGGCTAACTCGAGACTTGGGGCTTGACCACCTGGACCACTTTCGCCAAGGGCTGGAAATTTAGGAAGCTCGAGCAGGACGCAATCCACACCATCGGCGCTCGTGCCGCTCATCATGCCTAAAATTCGAGGGGCGCGTTTCATGGTTGTCCTTGATAATCAGGAGACATATTCACTTAGTTTATAGGGTAAACTAGCCAGTTATGAAAGCCTTGATTGCAATCTTGCTTGTCGTGGTGTTGGCGGTAGCGGCTGCCCAAGTCGCCCCAACCGACCCGCCCGTGCCTCCCGCCCCAACGCAACCCGTCCCAGACCCTGTTGTGCCACCAGAACCACCCACACCAGAACCAAGTTTACCAGCCCCAGTTCCAGCCCCAGCCAACCCAACCCAACCCGCCCCACCGACCCAACAACCAACTGCCCCAGCCCAACCGCTTAAGCCTGTTCCAACCCCTAAGCCAGTGACTAAACCACCAGCCAAGCCCGTGGCAGTTAAACCCGCGCCTAAACCAGTGGCAGTCTTGCCGCTCGAGTTGCGTTTAGAGACCACCGAAGCCGAAATTCGGGGTGGCGAGCTTCGTAATGTCTTAATTATGCGCTCCTTTAAGTTGCCCAATAAAAGCGTGACCTTAAGCCGTAAAAACCAAAAGCCATCGGTTGGACTCGAGACAGCCATCCAAAACATTTGGCGTGGCTTAGCTAGAAATTCTGCCGATGCCGTCTGGTTCTTTGAAAAAAGCAGCAAGACTTGGATTGCCAGCCAACAAAGCGCTTGGACTGTGGATACAAAACAAAGCCGTGCCTTTGTCCTCGAGGCGCTTAAGTACAACAAACCAAGCGCTCGGATTGTGGTGCAACGCAGCAACCCTAAACGCAATCTGGCAGATTGGCACAAAGCGGGCATTCGTTATCATTTTGGTGGCGGCGAAAGTTATTTTCGCGGTAGCTCGAGTTTTCGCATGACCAACATTGTGGCTGGGGCAAGGCAAATAGATAACATCACGATTGCTTCTGGTGCAAATTTTAATTTTAACCGTGATGTTGGTATTTCCAGAGAACTTGGTTTTGTGGATGGATACATCATCAAAGGCGGAACTTTAGAAAAAGACATCGGTGGCGGAATCTGTCAAGTCAGCACCACCGTCTGGCGAGCCGCTTATAATGCTGGTTTACCAATTGTGCAACGCAATTTTCATTCGTACCGCGTCTCGTATTATGACCCTCCGGGTTTTGAAGCCACGGTCTTTTCGCCGTACAAGAACCTGATTTTTAAGAACGATACTGGCGCACCACTTTTTGTCCAAGTAACTTGGTATCTACGCAGCCAAAAACTCGAGATGCACTTTTTCGGACGCAAGCCAGACCGTAAAGTCAGTATTTCAGATGGCTATATTTACAATGTCCGCCAACCACCCGCCCCGCGCTTTGTGGCAGACCCAGAAATTAAATTTGGACGTGCCAAACGCTTATCGGGTGCAGAACGAGGCATGAATGTCCGCATTAACCGCGTGGTGAGTTACAACAATGGCACAGTGGCAAGGGACACGACTTTTAGTTCTTATGTGCCTTGGGGTGAACTCTGGGCGGTTAATCCCAATGATGCTCGAGTCCGCAGGAATATTAGTATTCCCAATGCCATAAGCCTACCAAGCATTCCAAATGCCGTTGCCTCGAGTACCCCAAGCCCATTGACTTTAATAACAGCCGCACAATTACCGACCTTGAGTAAACCCGCCGTTGGTGGCGCATCAGAACAACGGTGAGACTAGGGGCTATGAGCCACAAACTAACTCATAGCTCAAATACTCGCTCGAGCCGCACCGCTTGGGCGAGTATTTTTTTGAATTCTCGTTCCGGCACAAGGTATGCCCCAAATCGCTCGAGATGCGGATTTTGAATTTGGGCATCAAAGAGCAAAAAGTTTTTTGCTGCCAAGTGTTGAGCTAAGCGCACCAAGGCAACTTTGCCACATTCTGGAACAATCGTAAACATACTCTCGCCAATAAAAGCCGCACCGATGGCTAAACCCAGCACGCCCCCAGCCAGTTGGTCATCCACCCATGTTTCAAAACTATGGGCAATCCCAGCGCGGTGTAACTCGAGATAAACCGCCAATAATTCTGGAGTAATCCAAGTCTCGGGTCGGTTGGCGCAACCGCGTACCACGGCTGCAAAGTCCGAGTTAATCCGAGTCTCAAAATGGCTCGAGTTTAGTTTTCGTTTCAGGCTTGTTGGAATATGCAGCCGTTCGTCGAGTGGAATCAGGGCGTGAACTCGGCTCGAGTACCAATTTAAGCCTTCGCCATTGTCCATGAGAAAGTATCCTTCTCGGTAGGCGGCAACGACACTGGCAGGTGTAAAGTTCATGCCCTGATTTTTTTTAGGCTTGTGGGTCTGGGGCTTGTGGCTGCATCACCAATGGTGGGGCGCTGTCATCGGTGCGATACAAACTAAATCCTTCGATTTCTGATGGCACAACCCAGTAGACCGCGCCTTCAAAATTCATAATTAAGGCATGGTGCTGCTCGGTGGCAACTTTAATCCCGGCGTACATTCTCGAGACACCCTCGGCGAGTTGTTGGGCTTCTTCTTGTGTGGCTGCCCGTCCAACCACGACTTCACGACCACTTTTTAGGAGTAATAATAATTCGTACATAGGCGCAGAATCTAACATAGATTTTTGGTAAACTCGAGTTATGGTTTTACCGATTCGACTTTATGGCGATCCTATTTTACGAGCCAAAGCCCGTCCCGTAACTGATTTTAAGCCATTGCCGCAACTGATGGCGGACATGCTCGAGACGATGCACGAAGCAAAAGGCGTTGGTTTAGCCGCGCCACAAATTGGACTTTCACAACAAATTTTTGTTTGGGCAGAGTACGACGACGAAGAAGAGGAGGGTGAAGAAAGCACCTCTAAAATTTTATCCGAGCATATCATGGTCAATCCTAAACTCGAGATTCTCGAGGAAACCGCCGTTCTTGGAATCGAAGGCTGCCTGAGTATCCCGGGGATTTCTGAAGATGGGGTGGCTCGATCCAGAGCGGTACGGGTGCATTACCAAAATGAACATGGTGAAGGAAAAATTCTTGACCTAGAAGATTATAATGCTCGGGTGGTGCAGCACGAATTTGATCATTTGATTGGGCGCTTGTATTTTGATTTACTGCCCAAGTCGGTTCTCGAGACACACCGCAGTGACTTAGCGCAAATGCAAAAAGATGCCAAGGCGTTCTTGAGGGAATTGAAGCAAAAGGGGTAGAAGTGGCAGGGAGACCACAAGCGACCATGCCCGTGAAGTGCGTGTTTATGGTCAAGAAGGGTCTCCTCTACAAAAACAATATCTTGTAGGGGAGGGTCTTGTACCCTCCCTGTAAGAGAAATGGTACTTAGGTGAAAATAATGAAACCCCGTGTTGCTTTTTTTGGTTCTCCAGCTTTTGCCCTGCCTGTTCTTGAGGCAATTCGGGCGCAATTTGAAGTTGTCTTGGTTGTGACTCAACCCAGTAAACCCGCCGGACGAGGCTTAAAACTGACCCCTCCAGCCGTGGCAGCTAGGGCGTTGGAATTGGGCTTAAAACTCGAGCAACCCAACAAACTGCGTAAGAACGAGGCTTTTGCAGATGTCTTGCGCTCGAGTGGTGCAGATGTTGCTGTGACTTGTGCTTACGGCAAAATTTTACCTGCTTCTATTCTCGAGATTCCTAAAAATGGTTTTTTGAATGTCCATACCAGTTTATTGCCCAAGTACCGAGGCGCAGCCCCGATTCAATGGGCAATTCTGAATGGGGAAACCCAAACAGGTGTCACCATCATGAAAACCGATGTTGGCATGGACACGGGCGATATTGCGCTTTTTGGGTCACTCGAGATTGGCGCATTGGAGACCAGCCTTGAACTCGCACCGCGCTTATCGGCTTTGGGAGCGGATTTAATTGTACAGGCGTTGAATAATCTCGAGCGGCTAACTTTTACGCCGCAAAATCACGACTTAGCAACCCATGCACGAATGCTCGAGAAAGAAGATGGGCGGATTGATTATCAAAAAAATACAGTCTCGAGTTTTAATCAATTCAGGGCGTTGGCGGGTTGGCCCGGTTCATTTACTTATCTCAACGGCAAACTCCTAAAAGTCCATTCGATGCAAGTCTCGAGTGGGTCTGGAAAAGCTGGCGAGATTCTGCGTTTTGAGTCTGGTGTGGTGGTGGCGACTTTGGACGGCGCACTGGAATTCCTAGAAGTTCAACCCGAAGGTAAGCCAAAAATAAATGCCCTCGAGTGGGCAAGGGGTTATCAAATTAAAATCGGTACAATGTTTTCGTGAAGTTTGACGAATTGAAAAAAGCCGCCCTTGACCTTGGGTTTGATGCTGCCGCGTGGGTCAGTGCAGTCACTCCGTCTCGAGACATTCAAGGGTTTGAGGCGTGGCTGGGGGCTGGGCAACAGGCGGGTATGGATTATTTGGAGCGCAGTGTCGCTAGACGCGCCGATATCCGCACAACCTTTGCCCCTGCCAGAAGTGCTTTGGTGTTATTGGTCTCGCACAACCATACCGCGCCAGAAAAACCAAGCAGCGGTACTCGAGTTGGCAAAGTCGCACGGTACGCTTGGAGTGAAGATTATCACACCACCTTAAAACCAGTTTTGCAAAAACTCGAGCAGATTGCAGCAAGCATGGGAATCGCTGCCAAAGCCTGTATTGACCATGCACCAATTTTAGAACGTGGTTTTGCCGCTAGAGCCGGACTGGGTTGGCAAGGACGCTCTAGTCAACTGATTAGCACTCAGCTAGGCGCATTGACCACACTGGCGGTGCTGCTGACCGACCTCGAGCCACCACCAGCAGCCCTCCCCTTTCCAGACCGTTGTGGAACTTGTACGGCTTGTGTGGCTACATGCCCAACCGAGGCGATTATGCACAACCG
>JANNEE010000287.1:0-2273 GCA_031388325.1 Deinococcales bacterium | reverse complement strand
GTCCGGGGCTGGCTTGACCATAGACACATTCTTGCAAACTAAATGACTGACGCTCATCTCTAAAACGTGACATATACTCGAGTAAAGCATAAGCAAAAACTTCAGTGGGTAAACTCGGTTTATCGCTAACTGCAAAACGGTAACGCTCACCTTCTCGTAAAAATTGTATTAACCCGAGTTCTACCAGTGGGCAATCAAATGAATCCTCGAGCATACCCTTGGAATTTCTGCCAGCTAGATAAGTACGGACAAAACAATCCACATCACGCGAAATGGTGTTCTCACCCGCTCGAATTTTGTTGATGTCCGCCATTCTTAGACAGTAATCGGTCAGTTCTTGTTTGCTAAAATCCGGATTGACCAAGCCCGTAAATGCCAAGTGCCAAACAGCCGCTCGAGTCGAATTATTAACCAATAACCAGTGAATTAGCCACAGAGAACCAATATCCTCGAGAAACGGGTCCCACTCGAGCAATAGCTTTTTGCCAATATCTGATGTACCCATACCACGCCCTGTTGCCTCCTCGAGTAATTGCGTCGCTAATCCCCAGTAACGAATGCTCGAGACCATGTTCTTACCCACGCCTAGTTTAACGAGGGCATTTTCTTGTAGGAAGATATTTGGTTCGTTTTCCACGGCATCAATGCCTTTTTTAAGCCAACCGTAGCGAAAAACAAAAGTTTCATGACCAGCAAAGCCGTATCGCACAGCGTTTTGGATTGATGAGTTTTGAGGGTGAAGGGTTTTCATAGGTGTTTATACTTTAACTTGATTCTTGGGGATTGTTTGTGGAAGCGCCACAAATTTTTTGCCATACTACAAAATGCCCGTCGCCCAATCGTCGCATTTGCTTTAATTTGCTAATTGCTATTAGATTTTTTGAGTGTTTAATACTCAAATCCCATTTTGATTTTCTGCCGTTCTTGTGTTGTCTTGAATCAACCCCTATGCTCACTAATGGAATTTTTGCCATATAATTCCACTAGCGCACCACACTAATGGAAGCGAGTAAAATAATCATGACCCAATCAACCCGTCTTGGCAGCTACGAAACCCGCTCAATTGCAGGGGAAACCATTCGTGCTTATATCCCAGCCCCATTACCACCTCAGCCAGCTTTAACTTGGACTTCACAACTCGAGGAATTGCTCGAGAAAGCCAACCTCGCGCTTGGTCGCTTAGATGGTCTGGCGGGTTTACTGCCTGATGTTTCAATTTTTATTTATTTGTATGTTCGTAAAGAAGCTACTCTTTCTAGCCAAATTGAAGGGACGCAAAGCTCACTCTCGGATTTACTGCTTTTTGAAAGCGAACAAATGCCGGGTGTACCACTTGATGATGTCCAAGAAGTCTCGAGGTATGTGGCTGCCATGAATCACGGCTTGACACGGTTGCGTGGTGGTTTTCCACTGTCGAACCGTTTACTCCGAGAAATCCATGAAGTCCTGATGACGGGCGCTCGAGGTTCTGATCGTAATCCTGGTGAATTTAGGCGTTCGCAAAATTGGATTGGCGGTACACGCCCTGGTAACGCGGTTTTTGTGCCACCACCATTTGAACACCTCGAGCAGTTGATGGCTGATTTAGAGCATTTCTGGCATGACCAACCCGTTCGTACTCCGACGTTGGTGAAAGCTGCCCTGAGCCACCTTCAATTTGAAACTATCCATCCATTTTTGGATGGCAATGGGCGTTTAGGACGTTTGCTGATTACCTTGTTATTGTGTAATGAAGGTGTTTTACAAGAACCAATTCTCTACCTCAGTTTGTACTTCAAAACGCATCGCCAAACCTATTACGAACTGTTGCAACGGGTCAGGCTAGAAGGCGTTTGGGAAATCTGGCTCGAGTTTTTCTTAACAGGTGTCCTAGAAACCGCAACCCAAGCAGTACAAAACTCTAAAGCCATGCTCGAGTTATTAGAAACGGATCGCCGAAGACTCGAGGGCTTAAGACAAGCCTCGAGCGTGACACTGCAAATTCATCAGTATTTGCAGAGAAAACTTTACGTGACTGCACCGCAACTTAGTCAACACCTTGGGATTACTGCCAAGACCACATTATCTGCCCTCGAGAAATTGCAAGGACTTGGCATGATTCGAGAAATCACGGGTAAACAACGCGACCGAATTTGGGCGTACCAACGTTACTTGGATGTTCTCGAGCAAGGCTTAAACTAAACTTTGTTGTACATGCTTAACCAAGTCTCGAGGTCAAAAAGACACTCGAGTCCTCGGGCTTTGCGCCGCAAATAATGCTCAAGTCGCATATG
>JANNEE010000276.1:0-2406 GCA_031388325.1 Deinococcales bacterium | reverse complement strand
ATCTTCACAAGCAATGATTTCGTCGGGTTCTGGGTTGCGGTTGTTTGGCGGTCGGCATTTGACCACATTGGCAATGTACACTTCTTCTCGAGCAATGCCGACTGCCCCTAATATCTGCTCTAAGAGTTGTCCAGCTTGTCCAACAAATGGCTTACCCGTGCGGTCTTCTTCTTGTCCGGGTCCTTCGCCGATCAGCAGTAGCCGCGCATTTGGATTACCGACACCAAAAACAACTTGTCTGCGGGTGTTTGCTAGTTTACAAGCGGTGCAAGTGCTACAAGTATTCTTTAACTCCTCGAGATTCATCGGTTAATCTCCTCGATTTGCATAATTTCAAGATGCCAAAGTTTAAGTTGCTTGGCTCGAGCGATGGCTTTTTTGGTTTGTTTGGCACGAATTGCCTTCATAAAATTTGGATCATGGGCAAGGCTGGTTAAGACCCAGTAATCGCCCCAGATTTCTAAGCCCCATTCTTGGCGCATGACTTGACTGGCGGTTTGCCAAATGCTTTCGCCCATCTCTTCAAGTGGTGCGATATAGTGGCTTGTGCCGTCGGTGACAGAATTGGCTTTAATTTGGCGCTGAAATGCTTGAGTTTCTGGTTTGCTCATCTGCTCGAGCGTACCAACTTTACAATAATGCGAATCAAAAGCACTGTAAGTGTCGCGGCATCGGGCTGGACGGGCTTCGTAGGCAGTGCAGTTACCTGTGCTTTGGTCTAAGAGCGGACAAAAACCGACCTGTGTGCGGTGTTGCCAAAAATAGTTATCCCAACTCGAGGCATTCTGGGCATTTTGAATCACTCGAGCCGCATGTAACTGCATGGCTGCCATTTGTGCTGGGCTGAGTAAACGAGCCGTGTAGACAGCTTCGGCAAGACTGATTTGAATTGGGAAATTACAGCAATTGGCGCATCCAGCCCGGCAAAAGACTTGCCCGCCTTGTCTAGTAAACCCTTTAATCCACTTGTTGGATTGGGTTTCGTAACTTGCATAAGCCTTGGCGAGGCTCGAGATGATAGGTTGGTCAGAAGCGCTGAGTGACATCTACCGATTAGCATAACGCCTACAACGCTCAAAAGAGGGGCAGTCTAAATTTTTTACCGCTCGAGACTTGAACATCATCACACTCAAGCAGTTACAATAGACCCATGAATAAGAATTTAATCGGAATCCTTGTCGGTATTGGCATTTTGTTACTCGGCGCAATTTGGGTCAGCCGTAATCCAGTCGCAAGCTCGAGTAACCCCTCTAGCCCCACAGAAACACCCACACCAGCCTCAACCCCTGCTGCCAGTGCCATGTGTGCCAATAAGCCAGCCGCCAACACCAGCTTAAAAGACGCGGATGTCAAAGAACTTAAAAAAGAAGATGTTAAAATCGGCACGGGTGCAGAAGCTGTAGCTGGTAAAACCGTGGTGGTCAATTACATTGGGCGCTTAGTGAGCGGCAAACAATTTGATGCTTCCTGTGACCGTGGACAACCCTTTGACTTTGTACTCGGCACAGGTGGCGTAATCCAAGGCTGGGACCAAGGTGTCGCTGGCATGAAAATTGGTGGTCAACGCCGCCTGATTATCCCCTCGAGCCTAGGTTACGGCACTCAGGGGGCTGGCGCAGATATTCTACCAAATGCGGCTTTGATTTTTGATGTTGAACTGCTCGAGGTACGCTAAACTCATCCTGCTCGAGGTACGCTGAAACCTGCTATTTTATTCCCAGTTTCTCTTCGTATTCTTTGCGCCAACGCTCGGCAATTGGACTCGAGAGGGCGCGTTTCATGTCTCGCTCGGAGGGTTTAGAGTAATGCCAGCGCGTCAGTTCCATCAGGGTGACACTGCCATTCATCCACGGCTGCAAAGACACAGGCTGCCCAACTTTTAAGATACCAGTCTCGAGGACACGGCAGTACGCACCGGGGCGTTCTGTTACGGCAAAATGCTTGACAAACGCAGTATTTTCCATGCGTTGGGCTAAGACATGACAAGGTATACGCGGGGCAGTAACTTCAAGAATAATCGGGTTATTTTCTGGATCGCCAATAAAAATTCTGTCTCCAACGTGCAAATTAGCGCTCTCAAAACCCGAAATGGTCAGGTTTTCACCGAACGTCCCCGGCTCGAGTTCACGACCAAGGGTGTCTATCCACCAATCATAATCTTGGGTGGTGTAAACATAAACAGCTTGGTCTGCGCCGCCATGATTTTTGCTGTCGGCAACACAGTCCCCCTCGAGTCCCAATTCGGTCAGAACAGCACTGTCTTTAGGGGTTTTATAGATTCCAGTGGTTAAACGCCGCTCCCCAATTTGCATTTCTTGCGCTAAGCCCACGTTGATACTGACAATCTTCACATCTGGAGCATACTTAAATTACAGGTGAGAAAAGATACGCTTAAATAGGGGATAC
>JANNEE010000274.1:0-5637 GCA_031388325.1 Deinococcales bacterium | reverse complement strand
GCGGCATTTTTACTCAACACAGGGTTTAATAATTGTTTTCGGGCTTCATCTATTAAAAGTAACGCCCCAACATCCTCAAGCGCCAGACTTTCGGCAATGTCTTTACCTCGAGCTTGGGTAAAAGCCGAAACTCTGGCGCGAAACGAACTGGCTTCGTCACGCAGACTGGTTAAACGCGCTTCGTCAGCATCGTTAATCGCATCGCTACTGCGGTCAATTTCGCGTTTCCACGAGGATAAATCGCTTGAACCCGTGTATAAGTCTTGTAATTCTGCAATGTCGCGGCTGGCGCTGTCAAACCCGCGCCGCGCTGCAATTTGCAGACTCAGCCGATTGGTGGCATCCTTGGCTCTTTTGGCGGCTGCACCCGTGGCACTGGCAGCCGAAAGCATTCCTAAACTGGTAATTCGGGCGGCGGCTCGAGCAATTCGGGTGCGTTGCCAACCAAGCGAGATTTCTAAGCCCAGACTACCCAAAAAAGCAATCAGCACCAACGGCAATGGCATCACCACTTTCATCGGTGTAATCACGGCTACAGCTAAACTCCCCGCCAATTTTGGATCAAAAAAAGCTGACCCCAACAAGCCCGCCACCGTCATCACCAAAATGCCCAATAAGACCCGAGCCGCAAAACCGACTTTTTTCTTTAAGAGCAACAACGCCCCAAAGACAAAAAAAGGCAAAGGTAAATAATACATTCCCCAACCCAAGGATGTCCGTAAAGCCTTTTGCCAAGCCGCAAAAGCCGCGATACTTGGCGGGGCAAGCACCGTGAACAACGCCATAATTCCCACACCAAATAAAATTAAACCAATCGCTTCAACATCCGCCACTCGAGCAGGAGAACTGACCGACGCAATTTTCTTGCGTTTCCGAGATGATTTCGGTTTAACCGTAGGACGAGGAGAAACTTCAGGACTAGCCATAAAAACACTCTACCATACTGGTACTCGAGGTCAGTGAAATTCTAAACGCAAGATGTAGGGGCTCACCCTAAATGCCACTCGAGATGTGATGCCAGTCCATTTCGCCATGTGACCCAGTTATGACCACTGGGTTGTTCGAGATACTGATGAACATAGCCCTTGGTATGTAGCATCGCAGCAAAGTGGCGATTTGTGCCTAATAGCCATTCGAGTGTACCGCAGTCAGCACTGATTCTTAAGGGTAGGGTTGCTTGCTGCTCGAGTTGCTGGGTCAGCCAATCCTCGCCGCCTCGAGCATACGGGGTGTTTGGGTTGCCTTGGAATGCACCGCTTTGCGTCACCACCATAGAAAAGGTTTGTGGAGCTTGCATGGCAGCGTACAAGCTGGCAAGACCACCTAGGCTTGCACCCCAGAGTCCGTACTGACTGATTTTGAATTGCTGCTCGAGACGGGGCTGAACATCTTGGATTAGGAATTCTAGGTGCTTAGAATTAAAGTAATACTCTGCCGTGCGGTCTTGTGGTTCTAAAAAACAAAAGATACACGGGCGAATTTTACCTAGGTGCAATAAGTTATCGTGCGTTACCCCAAGTTTACCTGTGCGCCGAAAGGCTACACCGTCTTGGACAATAAAAACTGGGTACTCGAGACTTGGGTTAAAGTTTGCTGGCAAATGCAAATAAGCGCGGCGTTTACCACTTAAAATCTTACTTTCCCAACTTAAAGACTGGCTTGTGCCTTGTGGTGCATCTGGCAAGGCTTCTCGCATCGGATGAGCCGCATAGCCCTCGAGTTGTACAGCACGGTACTCTCGCCACCACGGGTTCTCGGCGTTATTGGGGTTATCGGGGTCGGTCAGCCGATTGCCATTGGCATCTAAAAAACAGTATTCGACAAACCCAGCCAGTGGAAACTCGAGGGTCAGGCTTTGACCAGCCCCCAGTGGGATTGGGCGGTCTTTATCGTCGCTAAAATCCCCAATTAAATGGGTTGTCCCTGCTGGCGCAGTGAAGGTCACTCGTCGTCCGACAACTTGAATCACTTATCTGCCTTGTCGGTTAATGGGTCAAGGAAAACCTCGTTTTCGATAAAATTTTGTTTTAGTTTCAAATCGGTCAAAAAATCGGTCAGCACACCCGCCGCTTCTCGCCATCGCCAATCCAAAGAAACATATTTGCCAGAATTGACAATCGCCACACTGTACTTTGATCCAAGTTGCTTGGTTAAATCCTCCCGCAACATTCTCTGCCCACCGATTGCATTGCTTGTATCAAAACGGGCAATGATGTGCAGTACGCCGAAATTGGCTTGCTCGAGCTTGTTGTACCAAGTTTGCAATTCCGAAAACGGATCAAAAAGCGACTGCATTAACGCCTCTCTAAATTCAAAGGGTTGGCGTTTTAAGGCGTACTGCTCGAGAAATTTGTCTCGTAAACCCAGTTGTACAAAACCATTGCCAAAATTCTTACGCCAAAAATCTGTGCTGGCGGCTGGACTCGAGTAGACACCATTGTAAATCTGCTGTCCAACAAATTGCGCCACGCCCAACTGCACTCCAGACCACGGACGCGGGGTATACGGCGCAACCAGAATCAGCCCCTCGAGCCACGCTGGATGTTCTGCTGCAATTTTTAGCGCAAATAACGCCCCAATACCTTGACCGAGCAGCACAATTTTACGCCCACGCCGCGTTTTTTCTATTGCCCCTCGAGCATCGGCTTCGTAATCGGCAAGGTTGGCATGGCTGGCTGGCTGCCCCCCAAGCATATTGCGGTACGCCACAGCATGGCGCTCAAAACCACGAAGTTGCTGCATCCACGGCACAAAACTCCATGCGCCTGTACCAAGGTCTGGCAGCATTATCAGCACTCGAGACGCACCAGAGGCACTAAAGACACCATTTTGGAGCTTATACGAAGTCATTGGCGCAAAAACCGTACTGTCACGGTATGCCCTTGCAGCACGGCGAGTATTGATATTCGGTTCTTGGACTGGCGGTTGCAACGACAAAATTTGCACAAAGCCCCAAGCCAAACCCGCAGCTATGGCAAAGAAAATTCCAAAGACAATCAGTTTCCACCAGCGTTTCACAAAGCGATTTTACGTTTTTGGTGTGGGTGTGATGCCCCGACAACATGGGTGTGATGCCCCGACAGCGTGGGTGTGATGCCCTGACAACATGGGTGTTGTGATGCCCCGTGTAAAAATGTAGTTCGAGGTCTCAATAGTTCGGAATGTTTTAGGCTGCCTTATTCTAGGTTGGGTTCTATAAATTGCTAAAGCAGCAACTGCGAATATCCAAGCCGCCTTGGGTCAAATGGGTTGTTTCGACCCGCATCCCCGTAAGTCCAGCCCTAAACGCCCGCCAAGTGCTTTCGGATGGGCATAAACAAAACCCGACCAGACTGGACTTGGCTGCCCATTTCTGCACCGATTGACCAATTTTGCTGTACAAGGCATCTGGATTCTCCGAAACCATTCGCAACCCATACGGCGGATGCAAAGGTAACAAAACAATCCCATCTCGAGTTAAAAAATCTGTTTTGAAGGCATCAGCTTCTACACAAGAAATACTTCCCTGCACCGTTTGTTGCACCAATGCCACATTGCCCTCGAGTTCTTGAAATTGGGCTGGGTCATTTTCAACAAACACAATTTCTGGCAGTAACGCTTCGGCTGTGGCTCGAGCCATGCGATTACGCCACCACTCAAGGGTTTGGGCATTTGGCATGGTCAATAACTGCCACGGACGTTCCACCCCCCAGACCGACGGCGGCAAACCAAACAACGACTGCCATGCTTCTAAACCAAGCGTACCGCTCCCCGCGAACGGCACAGCAATTTGTACCGCCTCGAGAACACGCGGCTCAAAGCTGGCTAAACGCCACAGGGCAGCGCTGGCAATGTCCTCACGGAGCGGCGCAAGTGTTCCAGTGCTGGCACGCCAACCACGCTTATGCAGGGCATCGTTGCCAAGGCTAACCGCAACCCGCAAATAATCGCCACTCGAGGTGACATGAATTCTAAAATGCGGCTCGGTAGCGGAGAGCTTAAAACCATTACTGACAAATAATTCTTCGACAATTTTAGTCATCCGCCCAGCATGAGGAATCACCCCCGCAAACGCCTCACAACGAAACTCGAGGTTGGCACGCTCAGGCAGTAAAAATCCCCACGGTAATTTTTCTAACACCCGTGGTAAATCGTTCCAACCATGCACCCGAGCCGTGGGGAAATTGAGTCGCACGTCATGCAGAGTTGTGGCTCTAGCTGCCAGTTCACAAGCAAAATCCCACGAGGCGTTCTTGACCCGAACAAAACCCTTCTCGAGGGTCAAAATTGGTGCGAATTTATGCGGTTTCCAAGGTTTTGCGACAATCACTTCTGTCTCGAGCAGCGCCTCCTCGAGACAGCCGGGGGCGGCGAAGAGTTCAAAAGTCAGGGGTTTAGAAAGGATTGGATTCATAAAAACACCACAGAAATTGGAACAGACCATTGAACAAATTGAAACAGGGCGACCACAAGCGACCCAAGCCCGTGAGGTGCTGCTTTGGGGTCAAGAAGGGTCGCCCCTACACGAACCACATTTATTTTAGGGGAAGGGTTTTTCGTAGGGGTGGGTCTTGTACCCACCCGACTGAGAGAATATTGTTTTTTATTCATATGTTTTCCAATAATTTGTTTTTGAATTTCCCTTGCAATAGCACTAATCACGGGTACAGCCACCGAATTTCCAATTTGCCGATACATCTGGGTTCTCGAGACAGGGAATACAAAGTGGGATGGGAAACCCATAATCGCTTTGCATTCGTTCTCAGTCAGTAAACGCAAACCTGTTTTACCATCACGCACGAACGTTCCGGTTAAACGCTGAATTTTATGATACGAAGCCACTTGGGTTTTGATGTGTATGCTCGAGTCTGGGCTAACAATCGCGGGTTTACCATCGTCTTTTTTGAAAATATAGGTTTTTTGCAAGTGTTCTGAAATCCCGTAACCCTCAACACCCGTTTCGATAAACTGCCCAACAAAAACATCTGAGCCTGTACCTTTTGGGAAACTAAACTTTGCATTCCCCAGTCTATGTCCAACAATATAAATTCGCTTACGTTTCTGAGGCACACCAAATTCAGAAGCATCCAGCACTTGATACGTGACCACATACCCAAGTTCGCGCAGCGTCTCGAGAATAATTTGCATCGTCTGACCGTTATTATGCGTCACCAACCCTTCGACATTCTCGAGCAGAAAAGCCAGTGGTTTTTTATCCGCTAAAATTCTGGCAATTTCATAAAAAAGTGTGCCTTGGGTCTGATGTAAAAACCCCTGTCGCAAGCCAATACTACTAAAAGGCTGACAAGGAAACCCCGCCAGCAGTACGTCAAAATTTGGGATGTCACTCGAGGGAATACGTGTAATATCGCCCTTTGGAAAATCCCCATGATTGGCAAAATAGGTTTTTTGTGAATGCACATCCCATTCTGATGAAAACACACATTGCCCACCAGCCGCTTCAAATCCAAGCCGCATCCCACCAATACCCGCAAAAATATCCACGAACCGAAAAGCTGGAATTTGGTAAGCAGGAAAAAGCGGCACTCGAGGTTTGAGCATATCTGATGTTACCACTGCAAAGCATAGGGTAAAAGGTGAAACTTTCACCCTTGCACATTCAGCACATTGATTCCTGCCTTGGTCAGTCGTTCTGCG
>JANNEE010000248.1:0-1911 GCA_031388325.1 Deinococcales bacterium | reverse complement strand
TTGAAACCATGAGAGCCGCATATCAAGTCGCCCTCGAGTCTGAATATCGTTTTTACTGTCTTGGTGATACCATGTTGATTGTTTGATAATTTTCTATTCATAAAAGAGAGGTCATTGTGAGTAAAATAGCCGCATTACTAGCCGAGTTTAGTGCAGAAGAAATTGCCACAGGAAAAATAAAAGGAACTCCACCAACTGGTTTACTTGAAACCGCTACTCCAAAAGAAATTCGCGCTCGAGTTAAAGAAACCAGCAAGTCAGTAAAGCTAATTTCTCGCAACTCGAGCAAGCCCACGCCAACCTCGAGTTAAAAACCTTGATGCGTTATGCGGCGGCGTTGGATTTAGAAGTTTTTAAATAGCAATGGCGTTATTTAGATTTTTTTGATGCAACTGTGAATTTAGCTGGGATATATGATTCAGAGTTCTCAAATCGATCTAAATCTCCTAACACAGCAGAAGTAACGATATTTCTTTGTTTTTCTGAAGCAATTAAATCAATTTCCGACATTCGCCTTGCTCTTTTTAAAATAAAGTCTGTAACCACGTTAGGTCCAAAGTCGGAGAAAACATTAAACATCTCATCTAAAATAATTTTTGAATTACTTGGATTTTCGATAGATTTTGGGTACAACGGAGAATAAATTCCAATTCCGGGCAAAAGAGTGTAAGCTCCAACTCCAACCTCTTGAGGTTGGGATATGAGAGCAGCATCTATTTGTCTATGTAAATAAAGGTTTATTTTTTGGTCAAGATTGAGAATAGCTTCGTCGTCGATGAGTGGTGAGACCCATAGATAATGATTTGCAAATTCTAAATTGGGTTTCACTCCCAAAAGATATAGTCGCCAATCTTCAAGAGCTTTTTCTATAATGGGCAAAAAGTCAACGTATAGGTTTTTGTTTTTGTTAAAAAAATACAAAGTTACTCGCCAAGAAAGAGATACGACAAAATACAGCATTAAACCATTGTCTGGAGTAATGGGATTCTCTTTTTTGACTTTCATAAAAATATTTTCGGCAAAATGTTTCTCGGCTATTGAAAATTTTTGTTCACAATCCCAGCAAAGTAATTTACTCGTAAGTCCATCTTGAATTTGCCTATTAGGGTTGGTTGCATTCCGAATATGACTTGTGGCACTTGTTTGCTTGAGCCATCGAATTGCAAAGGCAGGTATAAGATGACTTTCCTGTAGGTCTTTTTCTAGTTGACACAGAGCGCAAAATTCTAAAGCCATAATTTGTACTCCCCTGATTTCTAAGCAAAGGCATACAGCGCCTCGAGAATCGCTCTTGCATACTCCTCGGGTTTTAAGCCTTTTTTCTCGAGCGTAAAGCCCGGCGGATACTTGGTCACCAGTAACTTATTCGGGTGATTCTTGGCTGCCCTTGCGTCGTAATCCAAACTGCCACGATTTGGCGCGAACTGCACCACCAGTTGCGTCATGGTTTCGCCAATACTCATTGCGCCTTTGGCTGTCCCGATGACCCGCAGTCGGGCTAACTCGAGGAAGTTATGGACTTCTAAAGGCACAACCCCGTGCTTAGACTTCATTTCACGTTCAACTCGAGAAATTTCGCCTAAAGATGTACTTTCGGATAATCGCCCGTAATATTCGATGCGCTCGAGTTCTTCGGGGATATAGACTGGCTCGAGACGGGCGTTGACTTTCAGGTCTATGGCTAAACGTGGTGGAATGATTTTTTCTTCGCCCTTGAGTTTGCCAATCGCTTCGCCCAAGAGTTCAGTGTAGACCTCGAGCGAGACATTTTGAATATGCCCGTGCTGCTCTGCCCCAAGAATATTACCGACCCCACGAATTTCCATGTCTTTTTCGGCTAATAAATGCCCACTGCCAAGGTCAGTTAAATCAGCAATTGCCCACAAGCGCCGTTCGGCATTTTCGGATAAA
>JANNEE010000210.1:0-8637 GCA_031388325.1 Deinococcales bacterium | reverse complement strand
TCGCCTTAGAGAAATTACTGCAAGGCGTGTCTGATTGGATATAAAAAAATCCCCTCGAGTTCTCGAGGGGAAGGTACTGGTGGGCGGTCGCGGACTCGAACCGCGGACCTCCCCGTTATCAGCGGGGTGCTCTAACCAGCTGAGCTAACCGCCCGTACTGCATGGGCTGCGTGGCTTGCCACGCGAGGGAGGACTTTAACATCCAAGTTTGCAAACGTCAAGCGTCTTTGTGCCGAAAGGCTTCTTGGATGGCTTGGGCGTTGTTTGAACCGAAAGCCAAAAATGCTTCAAGTTCGCTGTTCTCGAGTTTCTTTTCGCCGTGTAGAATCGTACTGCCATCGGGTAGGGTTTGCTCGAGCAACAAATGGGTATAGGGTTGGCGGTGCATGATACAAAGGCTGTATCCGTTCTCGATTTGAATTCGACTCATGGTCATTCACCTTTAGGCGGGAAATATGGGTGATGTCGTCATCTGGCATGTCCGACATGGGTTGATACAAACATGGTTGCCTGAGTGTGTGTCCGCGTCTGGCTCAACAGGGTCTATCGTAAGGGCTTACGAGTATTTTTACTTCCAGCCTTTGGTTTGCTTAAATGCCATCCCAAAGCACAGTCGGTTATGTCATGATGCAAACAATGAGGTTACTTCATACAGCAGACTGGCACGCTGGGCGCACCTTACGCGGCTTTGAACGAACTTCTGAGATTCGGGCAGCGCTTGAAGAAATTGTGTCGTTAGCCAAATCCGAAAAAGTAGATGCGGTGCTGGTGGCTGGTGATGTCTACGATATGCCTAACCCCAATGCCGAAGCCGAAAGTGCAGTCTATGATTTTTTTCTCACACTAGGCGCGGTTGGTATTCCGAGTGTCGTGATTGCAGGTAATCACGACAACCCGCAGCGTTTGGAGAGCGTGGCGGGTTTACTTTCAAAGGTCAAAGTCAGTTTACTCGGCACAGTCCGCCCAGACCTAAAAGCCGTGACCCTCGAGTTAAGCGCAGGTAATCTAGTGGTAGCTGGCTTACCGTTTTTATCCGAGCGGCGCTTGGTCAAAGCCGCCGATTTACTCAAAGCCCCAGATGTCGGTGAGTGGCGACAAAAGTACCGCGATGGAATGCGTTTTTTTGTCAATCATATTTGCCAAGGTTTTCGCGCCGATGCCGTCAATATCTTGATGCTACACACCACCTTAGATGGGGGGTTACTCTCTAATTCTGAGTACAGTTTTCATGTTAGTAACAGTTACAGCCTAGACCCACAGAGCTTCCCCTCGAGCGCTCAGTATGTGGCGCTCGGGCATTTGCACAAGCCCCAAGAACTCGGTAGCGCCCCACCCGTGCAGTACAGTGGCAGCATTATCCAACTCGATTTTGGTGAAGCCGGCGAACAAAAACGGGTCAATCTGATCGAAGTAAGCCCCGGAAAACCCGCTAAAGTCCAGCACATCCCACTCTCGAGCGGCAAGACCTTAAAGAACATCCGCACCGACTTAGACGGCATTGAACGCAAACTCGAGGAATTAAAAGGCTTTACTGGACATGCTAAATTGGTGGTGCAACTCGAGCAACCGATGCAAGGCTTAAAAGACCGCATCCTAAACGGCATCAAATCTTGGTGGAATCCCAGTCAACTCTTTGCGCTCGAGACCGAAATTAGAAACCAAGAAATCAAAGCCGCTTTTCAGACAGCCCAAACCCCAGAACTTAGCCCGCTCGAGGCATACCGAACCTTTTACGCCGAAAGACGCGGTAAGGAATTGCCTACAGACCTAGAAAAAGCCTTTCTCGAGTTGCTGAATGACCAAGAGGGATGAAGAATCTGAGAATTTCCACGATATAACCTCTCACGAACTCCCCCCAGCACCAACCTAGACCCCCTCAACGAGGGGGTCGCCGTAGGCGGGGAGAGTGCGTAGGGGCTTACATTCTTTTTATTCTTCTGCCAAGACAATAATTCTATCTTCACTCGAGAAGGTCAGGGTCTCGAGTTTATTGGGGTTGACTTTGACCCCATAAGACCGGCTGGCATTGTGGGCATCTTTGGCAATTCGGTAGCCAATGGCGGTTTCATTGCGCCGACTGGCGGCTTCTAAAACAGTGTAAAAGTCTGCGCTCGAGCCTTGTTTGATATATAGATTAGCTGGACGAAGGTAAATTTCGCAGCCATCGTTGGAAAATAAGTACCTGAAGACTTCGGCGAGTTGTTTGTTCTCCGAAATTTGGCTCAGCATTAAACTGATCAGTTTATCGGAGACAATAAAATCATCGGCTTTGGTGACTTCGGCAAGCTCACGGTTTTTGGTGTCGAGCATTTCCGAGACAATACTCAGGTCGTTGCCGTTTTTCTCGGCGATGTCGCGTAGGTGCAGCAAGGTAATCAGGGTTTTGGCATCGGCGGCTTGCATTGGCATGGTATCGCTGGCAAGGGCAATAATGTGGTCATAATCAAAGGGTTGTAAGCCCTCGAGAACGGCTCGGCTGGCTGGGTCGCCGCGCTTAAAGAGCAAATTCTGGTTGGTCGGATTGGCTAAGGCGGGGGTAGCAACATCAGCAATAATTAGGGTTTGTGAACCAGTGGCAACGTACTGGTCAAGCTCAGAAATAATTGTGCCAAGGCTTGCATTGATGCCAAGAATCAGGGTTTTTTCGGGTTGGGCGGCTAATTCTTTGGCATCTGAAATAGCAGCTTCGTTGATTTGTGCTGGGGCTGGGCTGCGGGTGATTAAGCTGTCGTCTTCGGCAATTAAAATCAGTTCGTCGTTTGCCTCGAGTTTTGTGTCTGGACTTGGGTTTAAATGAATTGCGCCGCCTCTGGAAAACCCCATGACACTGCATTTGGCAAATGACATTTGGGCTTCAAAATAGGTTTTGCCCGCCAGTTCGGATTGTTTGGAAATATAAATTTCGTCGCCGCCAAAATCGAGTAATTCGGTGTAGACCACACTTAGACCACTTTGCCGACAGGTCTGTACCGTGATTCTCGAGATTAAATCTTTAGCCAGAATAAAATGGGCTTCGTCTTTGCCAACCAACTTGGCGGCTTCTAAGTTATCGCTGGCTTGGATTTCGGCAACAATATGAAATGGTTTTTCTAGGCGCTTTGGGTGATTGGTCAGGGCAAGCGTGGTTTTAATGATGCTCGAGTCTGGGTCGGTGGTGTCGGTTGGTGCAAGAATGATGATGCTTCTGGCAGAGTTAAAATTGCCCAGTTCGAGGTCGGTTAAGTCCATCGGGTTGCCATTGCGACAGATGATTCGGGTTTTGCCGTTTGTAACCCGTTCACGGATACTTTCTTCCATTTCGCTTTTGTCGGTTTCGGACAAGACCACTATTGCAGGGCGGGTGCGTGATTCGTTGGCTAAGCAAATTTCGTTCAGAATGCCGTAAATTTGCGAGTTCCAACCCAAAATCAGGGTGTGATCGTTCTCTAAAACCCGTGAACGTCCTTTTTTTAGTTCTTCAATTTTGCTATCAAATGCCCCAGAGATGATACCAATTAAGCTGGCAACCAGAAAAACCCCGCCAAGCGTGACGACTAACATAAAGACCCGAAAGCCCCAGCCCGTGTCGCCACCCATCGTGCCACTGTCTAAGGTTCGCATTAAGTTGCCCCAAATCACATCGGGTAAACCTTGGGGTTGACCGCCTTCACCTTCGGGAGCAAAGCCAAAAAGTGTCACCAACACACCAATCACACTAATAAAAGCAATGCTTGCCACAAACAGTAAGCCAATCGTCGCCAGTGGACCTTTTGCCATGACGTTATCAAACCAATAGCGAAATTTCTCTTGCCAAGTGATGTTTTCCATGTCTTCTATTGTAACGTGAATTACTACTTCGAGTGTGGTTTTTGGTTCAGCAAGCAAAAATCGGTCTCATCCTTTGGTTGTAGATTAAAAATGGAACTTTTGAAGCCCAAAAAGCGTAGAATGGTTCGTAATTACTATCCTTAGGAGGATGCCTTGATCGAAGTCTCTTTAACCCCCCACCGCAATTATTTACGAGCCTCACCCGAAGGGAGTGCCGACACCCAAAAACTCTTTTTGTTAGCACAGCTAACCCCACAAATCACCACTCGGGCAGCACTGGCTTTAACTTTTATTGTGGATACTTCCGGCAGTATGCGTGAAAAAGTGGCGGGTGGTAAAACCAAATTGGATTTAACGCTGCATGCCATGAAAGCCCTTGTCTCGAGTTCTACATTAGGCGACAAGGACAGCGTGGCGATTGTGCAATTTGACGATGATGCCAGTACCCTAACCGCTCCAACGGGCAACCGCAATCAGATGTTGGCGGCTGTCGAAGCCCTACGCAAACACTCGGGTGGCACAATGATGGGCTTGGGGATGCTCGAGGCGTTAAACCACACGATAGCGGGCAACACCAATAAACGGGTGATGCTTTTGACCGATGGCGCAACCTTTGACGAAGATGCTTGCCGTGCCGTGACCAATACCTATGTGGCGCAAGGCGTGGCGATTACCAGCATTGGCGTGGGCGATGAATTTAACGAAGACCTGATGGGCGAAATTTCTGACCGCACCGGCGGACGGGTGATTCATGTTGTTGGGCAGAATGCCAAACCACCCGCCAGTGTGTTGGCAGATAACTTAGACGATGTGCTTGGCGAAGAATTCAAACGGGCAGCCAGTGAAGTCGTCACCAACCTCGAGTTTAGCTTGCGGGGCGTTAAGGGCGTAACCTTAGATCGGGTCACTCGAGTCTACCCGTTCCTTGCCGAATGCGAAATGCAGAACTTGGGCGGAGCGATGAAAGCCCGTGCAGGGAACTTAGAATCTAAAGACCAAACTGCTTTTTTGCTCGAGCTAACCTTGCCGCCACGCCCACCGGCTCGGGTGCGAATTGCTCAGATTGGACTTACTTTTGATATGCCCGGCGAA
Organism: Deinococcales bacterium; assembly: GCA_031388325.1. GTDB lineage: Bacteria > Deinococcota > Deinococci > Deinococcales > JAAFIG01 > JAAFIG01. Next base: position 3,738 of record JANNEE010000210.1, on the reverse strand, counting down.
GGTACAAGGGGCGAAATTCCACCGGTGGACGTGGTTGTGGAGTTTAGTTTTGACGAGAACGCCACGGCTGCGGTCAATCCTACTGTGATGGGTTATGTGCAGCAACGCAACCTCGAAGGTCTGGTCAAACAAGCCGCTCAAGAAGCCCAAACCAATCCACAAGCGGCTGCCAAAACCATCGAAATTGCTCGAGCCATGACTGTGCGCCTCGGCAATGCTGCCATGACCCAAGTGCTTGACCAAGCCAAATCAGAACTTGATTCGGGTAAGGGAATTTCGGCTGGGACAGCCAAAACCATTAAAATGGGAGCGAAAACCCAGACCATTAAAGTCGGTGGTGGCTCGAGCAACGCCAATGGTTTACCATCGGACGAAGAGATTCGTAAACTCACAGGGGCATGAACCATCACCGACTGGGGCATGAACCATCACCGACTGGAGCATAAAATCATTTGGTTTGTGCAAACCCCCTGTAATCCTTGTTAAAATAGAATTCTTAAAGGAGTCACCATGATTGTTTGTCACGTATGCGGTACGGAAAATCCAGATGGTTCAAAATTCTGCGAAGGTTGTGGTGTCGAACTGAGCGCACCGGCGGTTGAAATGAATGTTGGGGCATCTGCCACACCAGTGGTTAATGCTGTGGCAGATGCAATCCCTGCTTTTGTTCCACCAAACCTTGAAGCTCCAGAAATTGTGCAACCTGTGGTCAGTGCGATTGAAACAGCCATCCCCGGTTTAGCCCCGATGCCCGATGCCGAGATTTCGCCACCACCCCTACCAGAATTGCCAGAATTGACCCCAGCGCCTGTGGCTGTAGCCGCCGATGAAGCGGCGCTTGACCTCGAGCCAGACGCTGTGACTGCACCTGTGGCTGTTGTGGTCGCACCCGTCGTGGCTGCCATGGATTCCACTTTAGATGGTTCGGTCAACCTCAAAGCCACCATGGAAACACCCGTCAACAATGCCCCTCGGGTGGCTCGTTTAATCCCCAGAAACCTTGGGGCAAACAGTAATGATGGTTATGTGATGCACTCCGAGCGGATGGTGGTTGGGCGTTTTGACCCCAGTGCCGGACCTGTAGATATTGATTTATCGGGTGGGCAAGGCGAAAATTATATTTCGCGTCGTCATGCCGAAGTTTACCTCGAGAATGGTTTTTGGTTGGTTCGTGACCTTGGCAGCACCAATGGTGTTTATGTCAAACGCGCCGGGCAAGCCCAGTACAGCCCACGAATCATCGAACCTCAAGCCTTGTCCGACGGCGACGAAGTAGCCTTTGGCAACATGAAATTTTTGTTTGTTTACTCGAGTGACGGCGCGTGAACAATGAAGAACCGCGCCAGTTAGAAGGCGTGACCAATAAGGTATCAGACACGACCGAGTTGTCTGAGCCTTATGATTTACTAGACATGGATGATGGGGTCTATGTCCTCCCCGAGGAATCGGGAGTCTTTATGCCCCCGCCAGATGTTTTGGCTTGGGAGCAAGAACAAATTGCCATTGCTACCCCAGAATTACCGTTGTTAGCCCCAGCCGATGATAGTGGTTTTCTCGAAGAGGAAATCTTAACACCAACCGCGCCAAGTAGTGCCGCGCCGCAACTGGCTGTCCCACCAATCATGAAACTTGAACGTGGCGAGTATGCGCTCTTAACCCAAGAATCGGCAGGGCGGGTGATTGCCAAAGCCCCAGATGGCTCAGAAGTGCGGGTGGCGGTTTATGCACGGGGCGCAGATGTCACCCGCGCCCTTTATCCACATCCAATGCTTCCGAATTTAATAGATGCTGGCGAAGTGGATGGTAAAATACTGATTGCCCACCCTAAACTCGAGGGCAACACCCTAGAATCTGCCATTTATGAACGCAACAAAAGAGTGGTTATTTCGGCAATTGTAGATTTAGCCAGATTGAACCGCTACTTACACGCCCGTGGTTTTTCGATGGTTTCGGTAGACCCGCGTGATGTGCTGCTCGAGCCAACCCGCTTACAGCGCTTACCCAACGTCCATAAAATAGGCGATGCAATCAGTGCCGAAGCGCCGCGTTATGGCGCTCCTGAACGGGCAGCTGGACATAAAATCAATGGCAATGAAGGGGTTTATGCGATTGGCGCACTCTTGTACCATGCCCTGACTGGGCAGATGCCAATCGAAGGTGAAATGCTGATTACTTTTCCCGAGATTCCCGGTGTGCCACAAGCCTTAACCGCCATGCTTTCACCCAGTACCACGCGGGTTAATCCATCCGATGCCCTCGAGTTAGCCAGTAAGTTAGAACGCACTTTTGAACCGCGCTATGCTTGGGTGCTTGGCACTGCTAGCACTGTCGGCATTAACCCAGACCGCGTGACCAACGAAGATTCGGTGGGCTACCGCGCCAGACGTGCCACGGGCGCTGCCCACAACGATACAATTGTGGTGGCTTGTGTCGCCGACGGGATTGGTGGCATGGCAAAAGGCGAAGATGCCAGCCAAGCGGCTGTGTCTGGGTTCTTAGATTACCCACTTTCAGAAGTCTCGAGCCAAGCGGTTCATGAAGCGATTGCTTTTGCCAATGCTCGGGTGATAGGGGCAATGGAAGGCAAAAATGGTGGTTGTACCTTTACGGGCGTGATTGCTGACGGTGACAAACTCGCCCTTGCACATGTCGGCGATACTCGAGCCTACTTAATTACCGATACAGCCGTGCAGGTTTCTGAAGACCACAGCATGGTGGCGATGTTTGTCAAAATGGGGATTATCGCTGCTGAAGCCGCCCATAATCACCCCGATAGCAATAAAATCATGCGGGCATTGGGCAGTAACCGCGAATTGCCACCAGACTACGTGGAACTGCGCGAAATGACGATTCCCGCCAATGCCAAAGTGGTAATTGTTTCTGATGGCGTTTGGGGTGTATTTCCACCCAAAGAATTTGAAACCGCCCTCTTAGAACCGCTCGAGCCTCAAGACCTCGCAGACCGCTTGGTGCGCCAAGCCTTGCAACGCAGCACCTCGGACAATGCCACTGCCTTGGTGATGAAACTCGAGACTCGAGACCCGATTTAGCCCTATTAGGAATTATTCATGATTGTTTGTCCATATTGCGCCACCCAAAATCCTGAGTCCAATAAAGCTTGCAGCATGTGCGGTGCGAGCTTAGAAGGCGCTCAGTACCCAACTGCCATAAAAGCTGGAACTGCTCTGCAAGGCGGCAAGTACAAAATTGAAAAAGTTCTTGGACAAGGCGGCTTTGGCGTGACCTACAAAGCCCAAAACACCACCATGGGCATTCCGGTGGTGGTCAAAGAATTCCAACCTTCGGGAAGTGTTCGGGTCGGGATGAGTGTCCGCCCGCCCGCTACATATGGGGCAAAAGAATTTGCCGAAGCCCGTTCCAGATTTGCCGACGAAGCCCGAGTGGTGGCGCGTCTAACCCTGAACGCTCCAAGCGCCCATATTGTTCGGGTCTACGATGTCTTCACCGAGAATGACACCGAGTATTACACGATGGAATTTCTCGAGGGCAAACCCTTACAAAGTCTGGTCGAAAAGGGCGGGGTTTTAAGCGAAGCCCAAGTATTGCAAATTACTCGAGAAGTGGTTGAGGCACTAACACTGGTACACTCTTCCAATCTGCTGCACCGCGACATTAAACCCGACAACATCATGATGGTACAACGCGGCGCAGTCTTAATAGATTTTGGCAGTGCCAGAGAAATTGCGGGAGGCGCAAGGGTCAGTATCATCATCACCC
>JANNEE010000188.1:0-4649 GCA_031388325.1 Deinococcales bacterium | reverse complement strand
ATTGGGCGTTCGGCATTGCTAAACGGGCAATCGGTGGCTCGAGAAGTACAATTGCTGTCTACTTGGGCTTGGTACTTGGCAACTAAGCTGCTTAGATTAACTTTGCTAAAGCCGTTGTAGTTAAATTCAACAAAGAAACTGGCTTGGTCAAATAAATCTTGGGCGGGTGTGCCAATGTAACGTTGGGCGCTGGCAGCACTCGGGAATGCCAAGGCAGCAGCAATCACAAGTGCAAGGTGTTTCATTTTGCCCCAAGTATCTCGAGGGCTTTCTCGAGTTGGGCATCGCGTCCAGCCGCCAGTGCTGCTAAGTCTTCTGGGACAACCACATCTGGGGTGACAGCCATTGGGAATGGGGTTTTATCAAGGTTTAGCATTCGGTACTTGGAAATTTGGATAATATCATCGTTAATCAGTTGCGCTTCGTAGCCACCACTGACACCATTTTGTCCACTGGTGGTGATACCAACAACTTGGGCGCGTCCAACCCGTTGCAGAAAGTACGCCAGCATTTCCGAGGAATTTTCGGTAATTTGATTGACCAGAATTACAACTTTACCTGTATACTGAACTGGACTGGTAGCTTGGGCAACATCTTGAGCTTGTCCGCCTTCGGGTTGACCACGTACCAAAGCACCGTTACGCTCAAGGAAGTAACTGCTGTCTTGACCAGCAAAACGTTGGTCGTAAGTAAAGCCGCCCTCTTTAATAAATGCGCCAGCCGCAAGCAGTGCTTCCGAATCAAAGCCACTAAATGAATCACGTAAATCTATAATCACACCAGCCGCGTTATCACGCACGGCTCGAGCCACATTAGAATGTACCCGTGTGCCACTACTGCCGTACAAGTGCGGAATCCGAATCATCAAGGCTTTACCAACGGCGCTGCGGTACGGGGCGCGTGGGTCTTCGACCAAAACTGGTGTTACACTAGCGGTTTTGTTTGCGCCAGCCACACTGTACTCGAGAACAATTGCTTTGGCACTGGCTTCGGCGGTTTTGAGGGCTGCCAAGGTTGCAGGTGCGCCGTTGATGGTTTTAATCAAGTTACCTCGGCTGAGGTCAGCATTAAAAGCCGGTTCGCCGGGGAATGCCTCGAGAACCACTAGACCCTGCCCAGCCAATTCGCGGACTTGAATGCCAATCGTTGGGGTGCTGGGTCCTTTTCCGTCCACATAACGGTCAGAGGTATCTGAATCCTCGGGGCTAACCAGACGGGTAAACGGGTCATTGAGGTTTTTCATGTAGGTCACAATCACTTCTCTGCCTTTGTCGTAACCACAAGTGGTTACGCCAGCACAGAGTTTTTGCACATCTGCCAGCATGTTTTTTTGCAGTTCACGCCAGTACGGAACTTTACTTGGACCATTGTAATAAAAACCAATGTAAAACGAGGCTTGTTTGACCAAATCCTCGGCAGGCGTGGTTTTAGCTTGGGCATTGGCAATGCCTAAACTACTAGCGGCAATAGCGAGGGCGATAAGTAATGGTTTTTTCATGGGCGCTCCTTTTTGGGGTGGGTGTGAACATCTTAGAATACTGCTTTTGATGTGTTCTCGAGTAGTTCGTGGCTTTCAGTTTTTCTTTAGGTTATTGCCACAAAATTGCCATATTGACAATGGTATAAAAATAATTATACTTGAGCCATGAAAACAGCTATCTCCCTACCTGATGAGTTATTCTTACGCGCCGAAGCCTTTGCCAATCAAAAAACCATGAATCGCAGCGAACTCTATGCCAAAGCCCTGACCGATTATCTCGAGCAACACGACCACAGCAGTATCACGGCACAATTAAACGATGTTTACAATGACATAGATAGTTCATTATCAGCACAAATTGCCGAACTTGGCTTTGAAACATTACGCCGAGTCAACAAGTGAATCGTGGCGAAATTTGGGAAATCGAATTCCCACTGGTTGCTCGAGAAAACTCAGAGCCATACGGTCACGGCTTGGCTGTCATTGTCTCGAGTGATGCTTTTAACCAAAGTGCGATTCGTACCGTCATGGTTGCGGTACTAACTTCTAATATCAAACTCGCTCGAGCGCCGGGAAATGTCCTGCTGGTAAAAGAAGATATTCCTCAGTTACTTACAGATTCAGTGATCAATATCTCGCAGGTTTTGGTTGTGGATAAAAGTCGTTTACGCAAGTTTCGGGCTGTCTTAGATTTTTTTAGTCTCGAGCTACTGAATTTGGGATTAAAACGTGTCTTTGATTTAAGTTGAGGCAATTGTTTTGGCGGTTTTCAAGTAATCTCGAGTCATGAAACTTGGTTATTCATTCTGCCCAAATGACACTTTTATTTTCTATGCACTAACCCACAATAAAATTAGTTTTAATCAACCGATAGAAGAAATTCTCGAGGATGTCGAAACCCTAAACCTTTGGGCGCAAACAGCACGACTCGAGCTAACCAAAATCTCCTACCATGCCTACGCCCATGTGATGGACAATTATGTGGCATTGCGGGCTGGCGGGGCGCTGGGGCGTGGGGTCGGTCCGCTATTGGTAGCAAAAACCAAGTTGGGCGATTTACGTGGTAAAACTGTGGCGAGTCCGGGCAAATTCACCACTGCACAGTTACTGCTACAAATTGCCCATCCAGAGGTCAAGACTGTGTTTATGCGTTATGACCAGATTATGCCAGCCGTTGAACGCGGCGAGGTAGACGCGGGGCTAATCATTCATGAATCAAGATTTACTTACACCCAACACGGATTGGTTAAACTTTTAGACCTTGGGCAGTGGTGGGAAGCCGACACGGGTTTACCACTGCCACTTGGGGCGATTCTGGCACGGCGCGATCTACCTGTAGAAACCTTAGCAAAACTAAACACGGCGGTGCGCTCGAGTCTCGAGTACGCCTATGCCAATCCGACTGAGCCAAAAGCCTATATTCGTCAACATGCCCTCGAGATGGAGGACAGCGTAATGCAAGCCCATATTGATTTGTACGTCAATGAATTTAGTTTAGATGTCGGTGAGACTGGACAGAAAGCAGTTGAAACGCTGTTTGCTCGAGCCGCCGCGTTGGGCTTTATTAAAAAGCCTCAGTTGCCTTTATTTGTGGATTAAAAAAGCGCAGCCCAAAAGGGTTGCGCTTTCTCGAGAGTGGCTTTACTTATTAAAAACAATCTGATTGGTCACATACGAAGGAATCGGACCTAAATTATAGACAAAGTTACCAATTTTGTTGCTGACCGCCGCGATATTGGCTGGTTTAGCAATCATGATTACGGGGAGGTACTTGGCGTTTAGAAGTTGCCATTCGTCGTAGAGTGCGCCGCGTCTGGCTTGGTCAGTAATTTTGCTGGCTTCTTCAAAAATATCAAATAAGCGCTTTTCCCAGCTTTTCATGTTGGCTTTGCTGATTGATTGTCCTGGTTTTGGACGTAAGCTCGAGTGCCAGTAGTACAAATCGCCGCCGGGTTGCCAAATGGCTTTACGGAGTTGTGGGTCTGGTTGGTTGCCAAAGCCGTAAACGGCGGCTTCAAAGTCTCCAGCGTTGGCTTTAGAAAAAGTGGCAGATGTGGTCAGGATTTGCAAATTGGCTTTAATGCCTATTAACTTTAAGTCAGCTTGAATGACTGGGGCAATTAAGTGTCCGGGGAAAAATGGATTGTCGTTTGGAGCAATTAGACTAAATTCCATTTCTTTACCACCCGCAAAGTTACGGATACCATCACCATTGGTGTCTTTTAAGCCCAGTGCATCAAGGGCTGCATTAGCGGCTCTTAAATCGTAATTGCCAAGGTAGCCGCGAGTATCGTAGTACCAACTCGAGACTGGAGCAACAGGTGTACCAGGCAACTCGGCAAGTCCGTTAAAAATATCATCAATAATGCGTTTGCGATTGACGGCGGGTTGGACTGCCTGACGGAATTTATCATTGCTGAATAAGCGTGCCAAGTCTGAATCTTTGGCATCAAAATTAAAAGCTAAGTGTGGTGGGCTTCCAAAAAGAGCAGATGCGCGAATGACCTTAAAGCCAGCCCCAGCGACTTCGGCGGCTTTCAGTTCTGGGAATAATGCACCAGTGATGTTGAGGGCATCTATGCCACCAGACTTCATTTGGGCGATTTGGGCGTTGCTGTCTTTGATAATCAGGTACTCGAGACGGTCAATATAGGGTAACTTGTTACCAAAAGCATCTGATTTCCAGTAGTTGCTATTTTTGCCAAGCACCAATTTTTGATCGGCGGTGTAACTGGTAAACTTAAATGGTCCTGTGCCGACAATATCGGCTAGGTTGGTGTTTGTTCCCCAAGCGGTGTTGATGTCGGCGGGAGCAGCCCCACCTTCGATACTGAATTTTAGTAATTTGTGCTTTGGCATGATAAAAGTACGCAGTTGTTGCAAAATCGCACCAGATGGTGAAGGCATGGTCATTCGCATCGTGAATTCGTCTACTTTTTCAAATTTTGTACCTGCCGGAAAACCAGCCGCGCTATTACCACGGGCTTGTGGGTTCAAAATCATGTTGTTAAACGTAAAGACCACATCATCGGCATTAAAATCCTGACCATCGTGCCATTTGACCCCACGGCGTAACCTAAAGGTGTAAACTTTGCCGTCCTCGGAGGTTGACCAAGATTGTGCCAAGCTCGGTTCCATTTTATAGGTATCGAGGTTGTACTCGACCAAG
>JANNEE010000144.1:0-11900 GCA_031388325.1 Deinococcales bacterium | reverse complement strand
TTGCAAAATCTCGAGTCCGTAGAGTTCGGTGTTCTCGAGAATGCTGAGTAACACGAGGTCGAGTGTGCCTTGTTTAAGCGTATTTTCCATGACTACCTTATACCTTATGATTCTTAGAGTATAAGGTACTTAAAATCAGTTCATTTGTCAAGAAAAATCCCTCGAGACTCGAGGGATTGAAGGCTTTGATGGCTAATTTTTTAGCTTTGTACCTATCCACCCCACCCCATGCTTTGAGTTCAGCTTCTAAGGTGTCTTTAGGAATGTTTGGTACGGAGTCTTTGCTGCCAGGTAATGTCTGGGCGACCACTTCGAGTACATCGGCGTAACCGTCTGCGTCGGAGTCTTTACGGGCTTTTAAGGTTAAGTACAGCGAATCAGCGAAGTTTTTGTTGCCCGCGCCGTTCCATTCGGCGCGAAGGTTGTCGCCAAAAGCATTCCACGGCGCTCTGCCACCAGCGTTGACATGACAGTATTGACAAGTCACTTTTTCAGGAGGCAAACCAAGTTGAGCTATTGCCTGTAAACGGTGAGCTGGTCTGGCAGATACAAAGGGAATGATTGTGACTCCAAGTACCAATAGCGCAACAACATGAACTGCTTTGAATTTCATAGTGATCTCCTTTTTGATGTGAGCTTTTATCATCTTCTACACTCAAAGCAAATTGCAGTATTCTAAAACACACACAATTTAACGAATTTTATCCCAAAACAAATCTGGTACAGTTGGCACAGCATCGGCGGGTAAATCAGTAAAGATGCTGTACTGAATTAAGTATGTCCCAGCCACCAAACGCCCCAAATTAAAGCCATTGCCCTCGAGCCGCCAATTGACCGCCACGGTTTGATTATTGACCAAACCAGTCACGGCTGGATTCGGACGACGCACGGCTGGACTCGAGCCGCCTAAATTCTCAGCGAGGGCGAGGTAAGCCTCGCCCTCCAATAATTTTTAGCCCAATAAACGGTTTAATCGTTTGACAAAATCCACACGGTCTGGAATCTCTGCCCCCTCGAGCAACAACGACTGCGCCAACAAAACATGGGCTGTATCGTCTATCACACTATCCGTTGCATCTTTTAAGTTTGTAATCAAAGGGTGATTGGGGTTTAACTCGAGAATCGGCTTGACGGCTGGCATATCCGATTCACGTCCCATTGAACGCATCATGGCTTGCATTTGGAAAGTTGGGTCGGTGTCGTCTGTCACCACACAAGCTGGACTCTCGAGCAAACGGCTCGAGGCTTTGACATCTTTAACTTCGAGACCAAGGGCTTTTTTAACCCGTTCAATGATCGGTTCGACTTCTTTGGCTGCCGCTTCGTCGGTTTCAGTTTTCAGGTCGTCGCCAGTCTCTAAACGGTTGACGGCTTTAAGGTCAAAATCTTTGTATTTGGGGTAGCCCGAAATCACAATTTCATCTATTTCGTCCGAGGCAATTAAAACTTCAATGCCTTTTTTGTTGTACGCCTCGAGCAACGGGCTGTTGCGTAAGACACTTTCCGCGCCGCCCGTGATGTAATAAATGGCTTTTTGCTCAGGCTGCATTCGGGCAACGTAATCCGCAAAACCCGTTAAACCAGCTTCTTGGCTCGAGTTATAGCGCACCAATTCTGCCAGTGCATCGCGGTTTTCATAATCTTGGTACAAGCCTTCTTTGAGCGGTCGGTTAAAGGCAGCAATAAAAGTATTCCATGTCTCAGGTTCTTCTTTTTCAATTCTCGAGAATTCGGACAGCAGTTTTTTGACTGTGGCAGTGCGGATGTTCTTCATGACTTTATTTTGTTGCAGGATTTCTCTGGACACATTGAGCGGCAAGTCCTCGGAATCTATCACCCCACGCACAAAGCGCAACCATGTGGGAAGCAGTTCTTTATCATCGTCGGTAATAAAGACACGGCGCACATAGAGCTTTACGCCAGCTTGGAAATTGGCGTGGTACAAATCAAATGGTGCAGTTTTAGGGATGTATAGTAAACTGGTGTACTGCAACATTCCTTCGGCTTTGACATGTGACCAAAAAAGTGGTTCGTCCATACCGTGGCTCACAGATTTATAGAACTCGGTGTAATCTTCTGGCTTTAAGTCCGATTTTGCCCTAGACCAGATGGCACTTGCCGAGTTGATTTGTTCGATGGCTTGCAAGACGGTATTTTCTGCGCCGTCTTGTCCATACTCGGTTTTTTCAAAATGCAGGAATATCGGGAAAGCAATATGATTGCTGTATTTTTTAATTAACTGCTCGAGTTGCCAACGATTGGCGTACTCTGTGCCTTCGTCGTTTAGGTGTAAGCGAATTAACGTGCCTTGGCTGTCTTTCTGCACATTCTCGAGTTCATACCCACCCTGCCCGTCGGAAGTCCATTTAGAAGCTATTTCTTCACCAGCTTTTTTGGAAACCACTTCAACGCTGCTTGCCACCATAAAAACACTGTAAAACCCAACGCCAAACTGCCCAATTAAGTTCGAGTCTTTTTTGGCATCGCCACTCAGTTGCGCCATAAAGTTCTTTGTGCCGCTCTTGGCAATCGTACCTAGGTTCTCGATTAAGTCGCTTTCAGACATGCCAATGCCGTTGTCTTCAATCTCGAGAATCCGATTTGTGCCTTCGGTAAAACGTAAATCTATGCGCGGCGACCATGTAGCATCCTTAAAACGTTCATCGGTGATGGTGGCGTACTTAAATTTATCCAAAGCATCTGAGGCGTTAGAAACAAGTTCGCGCAAGAAAATTTCTTTATGGCTGTAGAGCGAATGAATAATTAAATGCAGCAATTGACTAACTTCGGTTTGGAATTCGTGTTTCATAACAACCTCCGTGTGGCTCGAGACCACGTATCTAAGAACGATTCAACAAAAATCGCGCAGAGTAATATACACCAAAAGCCTAACCCAAGTTTTTAAGCGCCAATCACAATCTGGAATCATTCAGCCAGTCACGCAGAAGACGAAAAAGGACAACCGATTATTCTGAGTCGTTACCTAGGCAATCATCCCATTAGCCTGATGCGATAGACGCTACTCCAGAAGCTATTTAGGTGGTGGGCAAATAACTATTTTTCTTCGACCCAGACCAAATTATCTTCACACCATGCACGGTAACTTTTTATGGCTTTGACGGCAGGCAAACACAGCGCTTTGCCATTCTCGAGATTAAACCTTGCGCCGTGGCGTACACATTTAATACTTGGGGCAGCGCCTTCGTGTTCAGTGATTTCGCCGCCCAGCAGTTCGTTATCGTCGTGCGAACAACGGTCTTCGATTGCCCAAAACCCCGAGATTGAACGCAATACCAGCACATAATCGTTGCCAAGTTCAAGGCTTTTTTGCGTGCCGATGGTAAATTCTTCTTTAGTCCCAGCCAAAGTTTTCATGGACTTAGCTTACGTCATTTCTCGAGTTTACAAATCTGAGTCTCATACACTCAAGGTTCTTATTGCAGGACTTGACGAAACCTTGACCGTAGCAATATACTCTTCTTTAGATTAGCACTCGAGACTCGAGACTGCTAATGAATCTGTTTTAATTCTGTACGGAGGTACAAAATGGCATTAGCACCGTTAGGTGATCGCGTGGTCATCGAAATTATTGAAGAATCTGAGCAAAAAACTGCTGGTGGTTTGATCGTTCCAGATACCGCTAAAGAAAAAAGCCAACGCGGTAAAGTTATCGCTGTCGGCACTGGCAAGACCCTTGACAGTGGCGCAAAAGTAGCGGTTGAAGTTCAAGTTGGTAACACTGTATATTTTGCCAAGTACGGCGGAACAGAAGTCTCCGACGGCGGCAAAACTTTTACCATTCTTTCTGAACGCGATATTCTCGCCGTTATTATCTAATCAGCTACTAGCCATTAGCTGTTAGTCACTAGCTCAAAACAAAACTTGAAATTAATCTCGAGTTTGCTCTAAAAAAGCTAGAAGCTAACAACTAGAAGCTAGAAGCTATCTTAAGGAGTTACATCATGGCTAAACAATTGGTATTTGACGAACAAGCCCGTCGTTCACTCGAGCGCGGCGTAAACGCAGTTGCAAACGCAGTTAAAGTCACCCTTGGTCCAAAGGGTCGCAATGTTGTCCTCGAGAAGAAATTTGGTAGCCCAACCATCACCAAAGACGGTGTAAGTGTTGCTAAGGAAATCGAGTTGGAAGATCGTCTGGAGAACATCGGCGCAAAGCTCCTGATCGAAATTGCTTCTAAAACCAATGACATCACCGGTGACGGTACAACCACCGCCACAGTTCTTGGTCAAGCGATTGTCCGTGAGGGCTTGAAGAATGTCGCGGCTGGAGCAAACCCACTGACCTTGAAACGTGGTATCGAAGCGGCTGTAGAAGCGGCTGTCAAAGCCATCCAAGAAATGGCAATCCCCGTCAATGACCGTAAAGGCATTAACGAAGTTGCTAGTATTTCTGCAAATGACGCTGCCATCGGCGAACAAATTGCTGATGCGATGGAACGTGTTGGACACCAAAACGGCGTTATCACCATCGAAGAAAGCAAAGGTTTAGACACCGAAGTAACCGTGGTCGAGGGTATGCAGTTTGATAAAGGTTATATCAGCCCGTACTTTATCAACGAAAACGACACCATGGAAGTTGTTCTCGAAGACCCATACATTTTAATTTACGAAAAGAAAATCAGCGCCTTGAAAGACTTGTTGCCAGTTCTCGAGCCAGTCGCCCAAAGCGGTAAACCACTCCTTATTATTGCCGAAGACGTTGACGGTGAAGCCTTAGCAACTTTGGTGGTTAATAAGCTGCGTGGCACACTTAAAGTGGCTGCTGTTAAAGCCCCCGGCTTTGGTGACCGCCGCAAAGAAATGCTGAAAGACATTGCAGCCCTGACCGGCGGTCAAGTGATTGCCGAAGAACTCGGCTTTAAGCTCGAGAACGCCAATGTTGGGATGCTCGGACGCGCTAAGCTCATCCGCATCAACAAAGACGAAACCACAGTTATCGAAGGTCTTGGCAAAAAAGAAGACATTGACGCTCGTGTGTCTGCCATCAAGCGCGAACTCGAGGGTACAGATTCGGATTACAGCAAAGAAAAACTCAACGAACGCCTTGCTAAATTGGCTGGCGGCGTTGCCGTGATTCGCGTTGGGGCTGCTACCGAAACCGAACTGAAAGAGAAAAAGCACCGTTATGAAGATGCCCTCAGCACAGCCCGTGCCGCCGTTGAAGAAGGCATGGTCCCCGGTGGTGGCGTTACCTTGTTGCGTGTTATTCCAGCCGTCAAAGCTGTGTTCGAGAAATTAACTGGCGACGAAGCAACTGGCGCAAAAATTGTGATGCGTGCCTTGGAAGAACCAGCCCGTCAAATTGCGATTAACGCCGGTTACGAAGGTAGCGTTGTTGTGAACGCCATCCTGAGTGGTGGCACAGGCGGATACGGCTTTAATGCCGCAACTGGCGAGTACGGCGACCTGATGGGCTTTGGGATTGTAGACCCAGCCAAAGTAACCCGTACCGCCCTGCAAAACGCCGCCAGCATTGGCAGCTTAATCCTGACCACCGAGGCAATCATTGCTGATCGCCCAGAACGCAAAGAAGCACACAGCCACGCACCAGCCGGCGGACCCGGCGGTATGGGCGGAGACATGGACTTCTAAGATTCTAATCCGTAAGAAAACCCCTCGAGAACATTCTCGAGGGGTATTTTTTATAAATATGTCTCGAGAATTCGCTTAAACACAGCTAGAATCTCGGGTAAAGAATCAAGCTGATACCGACTCGCATCTAAAATCAATTGATTACCCTCGAGACTTAAAAATTGCCAGACCTCACCTGTGGTCACACAACCATACAGCTTTGGGAAGTTTGTTTCGTGTTTTTGATTGAAATACCGTGCGGCTAAAAGTTGGGCAACACACTGCCCAAGTCCAACTTCAACGTCTTGTTTCTTAGCTTCAACCACACTAACTATTGGGGCGCGAAGGGCAAAAACGGCTGGACTTTTAGCAAAAATAAAATCACATTCACCAGTTAAGCCAAGACTGGAATCTCCATCTAGTCGTTGCCCAGAATAGATCGTAAACACATTTTTAGCATTACTCCGAACTTCGGATAAAATAGGGGCAATGATAAATTCTGAACGCGATTTTTCTGAAGTAAAGGCAAGCGGTTCAAAACGTTTTAGCGTCTCGAGTAACCAATCAGAAGGTGGTACAGGTAAAAGCTCTGAGAATAGCTCAAGTCTGTCTGGTACGAGTTCAAAATTGTCAAGTACAACTTCCAAAGTAAAATCTGTAAATGCCATACCAATAGTTTACGCTTTGGGAATGAGTTTACCGCAACGCCTCGAGGGTCGCTTCTATAATGGCTTTATTGGCTTGGTCGGCACTGAGAATGGCTTTTTTATCGCCGCTCTGCTCACCATAATCACCAAACTGAGCGTGGTTCATGCCCTTAATTTCGATGTACTTGGTACTGGGTGGCGCAAAAACTTTGGTATTGGCAACTTTCTCTGGGGTAGCAAGCCCATCCTCAGAACCATAAATCGAGGTGACAGGTATTTGGCTCCTCGAGAAGTCAAAACTTTTGTCGCAGTAGGCTGCCCAGAAAATCAATCTCGAGATACCACCTTTGTTTTTAGCGTAGCTGCAAGCCATTGCCCCACCAAGCGAATGCCCTCCGATTGCCCATTTTATATTGGGGTTGCTCGAGATGATTTGGTCAGCCGCATTGATGTCAAAAACCGCAAAGTTAAGCGGCATTTTCATGATGTACACAATGTATCCCGCTTCAGCGATGGCGCGGAGTGGTACAGCATAGGCTTCGGGGGCAACCCGAGCGCCGGGATAGAAAATAAAACCATTTATGCTGGGTTTATTTGGCTTAAACAAAATACTCGAGGTGGTGTTTTTGATAGTTACCGTCGCACTCGAGTTCATGGCTGCAAGGGCTTTTGCCTCGGCGGGAAGCGGTCTCGAGACCACAAAAACAACTGCACCAAGTGCTGCAAGAACCGCACCTAGAACAATCAAAGCATTGCGTAACCATTTGGGCATTAGGGAGTGTAACAAAAGAAAAAGAAAAAATTGCCCTCTCCTCTATTTCTTATGCGGTTGGCTTGGGCGAACTTCAACGCGGCTTGGTAAGGTTCGGGCGGGCATTACCAGCAAATCTAGGATAATTTGAGCAATGTCTTCTGGTTGGATTTTCCAAGCGTCTTTTTGGTTGGGTGTATGGTTATTAAAGTAAGTAGCCACACTTCCGGGCATGATTTGCGTGACTTTGATGCCTAGGGCGCGAAGGTCAAGCATAATCGCTTCGCTAAAGCCGTTTAAGCCAAATTTTGAGGCGTTATAAGCGGCGGCTCCTGCAAAAGCGTTTTTACCCGCAAGACTCGAGATGTTAAAAATATAGCCTTGGCTTTTTTCTAAAGCAGGAATAGCGGCTTTGATGGTATAAAAAACCCCTGTGAGGTTGGTGTCTATGACTGTGTTCCAATCTTCCAAGGTTAAATCTTGGACAGGTTTGAAAATGCCCACGCCCGCATTGGCAATCACGCAATCCAAACTGCTAAATTCGCTGGTGGCAGTGTTTACGGCTTTTTCTAAACTTGGGTAATCGCGGACATCGGCGGTAACTCCAATGGCGCGTCCCTTACCAAGCGCGTTTAGGGTATTGGCAGCCATCTCGAGTTCGCTTTGGTTACGGGCTGTGATGACAGTATTCCAATTGTTTTCGATTAAAGCAGCAGCTACGGCGTACCCGATGCCCTTGCTGCCTCCAGTAATGAGAGCGGTTTTCATGCGGATAGTATTGCCGAATTCTAGGCTAGATGCTGTACGACAAAGCACATGTCGTGTTACTTTTGACTTTCTGTATTCCAATACGTCACAATGGTGACATGGCTTTTGCAGATTGGTTTGGGGTAATGCCCAAGGTTAAGGTAGTCACTAAAGACAAAAGAATGAACCGAACACAAGTACCACTTAATCATCGTATACTGGGAGAACCATGACGCAGAGCATTGTGCCACTCGAGGTGGCTGGATTCACCCATCCGGGACAAGTTCGGGAGCTTAACGAGGACACTTGGGCGAAAGAATCGCTGCCCAATGGCGAGCTTTTCTTGGTTGCCGATGGTATGGGCGGGCATCGGACAGGTGAAGTGGCTTCAAACATGGCAACTGAATCTTTGGTTGCCGCCATGCGTGAATTAGCAGATGTACCAACCCAGAGTTTACCAAGAGCGATGCAGCGCAGCAACTTAGCGGTTTTTCAACACGCCAGCCGCCGAGCCGAATCTCGGGGCATGGGGACAACCATGACCGCCGTGGTGGTGGATGGCAACGCCGCAATTGTTGGGCATGTCGGCGACTCGAGGGCGTATTTAATTCGTGGCAGCCGAATCGAGCAACTAACCCGAGACCATTCTTGGGTCGCCGAACGGGTGCGACAGGGCTTATTAAGTGAAGAAGAAGCCCGAGACCATAAATGGCGTAATGTGATTACCAATGCGCTCGGCTCGAGACCCCAATTGCGCCTAGATTTATTTGGCATGAATCTGCTCGAGGGCGACATTATTTTAATTTGCTCCGATGGTTTATCGAATTTGGTGACAGAACAGCAAATGTTAAGGGTAGCCTTAGAACATGTTTACGACCCTGTAGAATCGGTGACTGCCGAATTGGTCGAACTCGCCAATAATGCTGGAGGTCATGACAACATCACTTGTGTGGTGGCTCGAGTCAAGCGTTTAATGCCGCGCAGCAAGCCGTATCCGTTACCTCAACTGCCCAAAGATGAGGGATATTCACCAGACTTACAAGTAGACCCGACCAGTACCATGATTTACGAAGGGAACACCGTTCAGGCTTCACAACGGCGCTGGTTATTGCCTTTAGCGATTGTGTTGTACGTGGTTTTATTTGGGGTTTTATTACTATTTTTAGGTCGTACTGGGGTCAAGTGAGTGCATCTGGGCTGAATGAACCAATTGCATCTGGGCTGAATGAACCAATTTCATCTGGGCTGAATGAACAAGAAGTTATTGATTTAACCCAACATTTGGTGCGAATGGATTCGGTGGCTGCGCCAAATCGTCCACATGAGGCTGCTGTCGCAAGGTACTTAGCCCAATACCTCGTGCAAGCTGGTTTTGAAATTCAACTCGAGGAAGTTGCACCCCAACGCCTCAATTTAATGGCGAGTTTTGATACTGGTAAACTCGGCTCTTTACTGATTCTCGAGGGTCATACCGATGTTGTGACCGAAGGCGAACGCAGTGCTTGGACTCGTGACCCATTTTCGGGTGTGATAGAAGATGGCATCCTTTGGGGTCGTGGCAGTGCCGATATGAAAGGTGGTTTAGCTGCCGCGATTGTCGCCGCTAAAACCATTAAAAACCTTGTTCTCGAGGGCGTGCTTAATTTACGCGGCGAGTTGCGATTACTGATTCCATGTGATGAAGAAGGGATGATGTCTGGGATTAAACAAATGATTCGGCACAGTTGGCACAAAAAAAATGGAGTTGTGGCAGACGGCGCAATCATTTGTGAACCCGAAGAATTAGAACTTTGCTTATTTCAGCGCGGCGGTATTCGGGTCGCCATGCGTTTTATCGGTAAACAAGCCCATGGCGCGATGCCATATGCGGGAATCAATCCGATTCCGTGGTTAGCTAAAGCTGTGTTAGGCATTGGGCAACTCGAGGCAGAATTACAAGCCAAAACGCCAGCTCACCCCTTATTGGGTAAGCCTTACATCACACCAACAGTGCTACAAGCGGGCAGTTTGCCACAACTGAATGTCATGCCCGGCGAAGCACTTTTAGCCCTAGATATTCGTACCATTCCGGGGGTTGACCACTCGGAAATTCATGTTCGGTTGCGCCAAATTCTTGATTCGATTGCCGATGCCCAGACCCAGTACGAAATTATTGATGACCGCCCTTGGACTGCCACCGACCCAGAAGCCAAAATTGTTCGGGTTCTTGAAGCAGCCAGCCGCAACGTCCTAAAGCGTGAACCACGTTATGGTGGTGTACCCGGCACAACCGATGGAACTTTTCTGCACCAAGCTGGTGTGCCAATCGTTACCATCGGACCCGGAGACCGCGAAATCCCGCATCAAGCCAACGAGTTTATTCAAATTGACCAACTTGTACTGAGTGCTAAGTTGTACACCGAGGCAATCGCACTTTTTCTAAGCTGACCTATCCTCTAATAAGAGGTGGGCTGGATTTAATTTGTGCTGTAAGATTGTTGAAAGAAGAAGTTGCTACGATAACAAAACGTGGGAAATCTCACACCGAAAGTACCAAGCCGCCCAACGGAGCTACTATGAGCTTACTCGAGAACCTCAAAAACACCTTGCAACAAGGCTGGAATATCGCCAAAGAAAAAGGCGAATTGGGCGCACGTATCGGACGACTGCGGCTTGAACTGATTCGGCTCGAGCGCGAGCGCGAACAACAATTTGCTCGGCTAGGCAGAGCCTACCATGCCAATTCTAGCGACTTAGCGGGTTTAGAACCCTTAAAGCTCGAGATAGACCGTCTAACCCAAACCATGCGTGACCGTGAAAGCGTCATGGCGCAGTTACTCGAGCAGGATAATACCCCAAAAGACTCTGCGCCCGAAGAACCCCTAAGTTTTGCTGCCGATGTAGACCCAAAAAACTCGAGTACCGAACAATCTAAACAACAAAACTAAAGACAATACAACCATTTTGACCTAAGAGTTTAGCTATTTTTAAGGTCATTTCGCACATTGCACAAAAATAAGGTATCATCCTGCACATTTAGAGGTGACACCATGCCAACCACAACCGCCGAAGTTCTTAAAACCCTAGAATCGCATCAAGTTCGCTTTTTGCGACTTCAATTCACTGATGTTCTTGGCGTAGCCAAGAACGTCGAAGTGCCAATCAACCAATTCTCCAAAGCCCTAGATGGGCAGATTATGTTTGACGGAAGCAGTATCGAAGGCTTTACAAGGGTCGAAGAATCAGACATGCTACTTCATCCAGACCTCGAGACTTTTAGGGTTTATCCCGTTTTTAGCGAGTCGGACGCTAAACGCGGACGGGTTGCTCGAGTCATCTGCGATATTGCCCTGCCAGACGGCAAACCCTTTGAAGGCGACCCGAGATTTGCCTTGAAGCGGATGATTGAAAAAACCAGCAAAGCAGGTTTTGACAAAGCCAATTTTGGACCTGAACTCGAGTTTTTCTTATTTCAACGCAGTGCCAACGACACCGCCACGACCATCACCCATGATGCGGCTGGGTACTTTGACCTTGCACCACTCGATAAAGGCGAAGAAGCCAGACGCGATATGGTCAATCATTTGCTCGAGCTTGGTTTTGAAGTCGAAGCGGCACACCACGAAGTTGCGCCCGGACAACATGAAATAGATTTTAAGTACGCCAATGCACTCGAGACCGCCGATGCCATCTCAACCTTTAAGTTTGTGGTTAAGCGGGTTGCTCTTGCCCATAACCTCCACGCCACTTTTATGCCCAAACCTGTCGCTACCATGCCCGGCAGTGGAATGCACTTACATTTGAGTTTATTTAAGGGCGACCAAAACACTTTCCTAGACCCCAAGGGACAATTTCAGCTTTCTAAAACCGCCCAGTTTTTTATTGGCGGCTTGCTCGAACACGCCTCGGGGATGGTAGCGATTACCAACCCAATCATCAACAGTTATAAACGCCTTGTACCCGGATTTGAAGCCCCCACCACCATCGCATGGAGTGCAAGTAATCGCAGCGCCATGATTCGCGTCCCAGCCAGACGTGGCGTAGGCACGCGCACCGAGCTTCGCATTCCAGACCCAGCCGCCAACCCGTATCTGGCTTTTGCTGCCATTTTGGGGGCTGGATTACACGGCATTCAAACCAAACTCGAGCCACCACCACCGATTCAACGCAACATCTACGACATGA
>JANNEE010000043.1:0-6870 GCA_031388325.1 Deinococcales bacterium | reverse complement strand
ACAAACTGGCGGCGGCACTGACTTGTGGGGCGCTAAAAGATGTGCCAGAGAACACCCGCAAGGCTGTTGGGCTTAAAGATAAATTATTGGCAGCCAAAGACTGCACCACACCATTGGCACTGATGCTGACGCTGCTGGCTTCACTCGAGAAATCCGAAGCCTTAAAAATAGTGGTGGCTGGGATTTGCTCAACACTGGCAACTGAAATTAAACCAGACACGGCTTCAAAACTGCCTTGGGCGGCAATGCTGTGATTGGCTGGAAAATTCGGTGGTTTACTGACCACCAAGCCCTTATTTCCTGCCGAAGTGATAATGCTCATGCCTCTGGCGCTGGCTTCGGTTAGGGCGCTAAACAGTAAACTCGAGGGGTATTTAGAACCTAGGCTGAGGTTAATGATTTTGACTGGGCTACTTCCAGTATTCAGGCTAATGGCGTAGCAAACACCCATGACCACACTCGAGTTGCGGCAACGTCCGGCTGCCCCTTCACAGGTTTTAATTGGCACAATCATTTTGTCCATTTGGGCGGTGTAGGCGCTCGCCATTGGTGCAAAGGTTTTGAGGATTGTAGCGCCAATAACGCCAGCTACGGCAGTACCATGCCCAACCATACTCGAGGTGATTGGTGTACCATCGGCGCTGCGTTCGGTGGCGAGGTCGGAAACATCGGTCATCGTGCCTTCGCTGGTAAAATTACGAGCGGCGGCGGTGTCTATAAAATTCTTTCCGCCGGAAATAGCAAAAACTGGATGAGGGCTAACACCAGAATCAAGCACTGCCACTCGAGCGGTGCTTAAATCGGTGGGAATAGCGGCTGGGCGCACCTCTGGAACAACCTCGAGAGATAGCATTTGGCTTAAGCCTGAGCTTGGTTCATCGGCAATGTACTTGGCATTTAAGTCAAAAATCACATCTGGCTCGAGTGTGGCTAGGCTGCGCTGTAAGGCATTTAAGCCGTCTATTACAGAACGCCCGATGGTGTTATCGGCTAAGACAACCAATGTCTGACCACAAACACTGCTGCTGTTTAGCACAAATGGTTCTTGGGTTTGGGTAACACTAAAATTTGCGGCACCAATGGCAGCCAGAACTGCTGTTCGGTTAGCGTTGGGCTTAAAAGCCAGTAAACCACCACTCCCTAGAATGTACTGATTGCGTGTGGACACAGCCCCATAATCAGCTTCAGATAAAACATCGGCTAACTCGAGGACGGTTATTCCAGCTTGAAGCGTGGCACTTGCACCAGTGTTATTGACTTGCAACGCATATGTTCCACTTGGTATAGCGCTGAGAATTTTGACTTTTACAAAAGTGCCGTTGGGGTCGGTCTCGAGAATCTGGGTGGTTTGCCCAGCAATCAGTACCGATAGCGGAAATAGCTGTTGACCTTCGATTAAAAATTCAGATGCACTGCTCGAGATAAGCGTACTTGGGTATAATCTGGGGGCAAGATTGACGACTGGTGTGAGGCAAGCCGTTAAGCCAAGCATCAGGATAAGCCAAATAATTTTTTTCATATATTTCTCCGTGTCAGCAAAAAAATCTGCGGTTAAGAGCGCAGCGACTCGAGTTTAGCAGTGACCTCGGCTAAGTTATCATGGATGTCTTGACGCACCGAAAGATGGCTGTTTTCTAGTGCCTGAACAGCATTTTGGTATTGCTGTTGCGCCATTTCAAATTGTCCAAGTTCAAAATAGGTTACGCCCAAATTATTCAAGGCAATAGCAATCCCGATTGGATTTTCAAAACGTTGTTGCAAGCCTAAACTGCGTTCTTGAAACTCGAGGGCGGTGACAAATTGATTCTTTGTGCCGTAAAACATCCCAAGATTGGTTAAAGCCCTCGAGACTCCATGCAAGTCGCCGTTGGTTTCGCGTAAATGCAAACATTCAAGCAAATGCTTTTCGGCTCGGCTGTCATTTAGGGCAGTATAAACCAAGCCCAGCCCACCGAGTGAATCGGCAAGCCTGACCGAATCGCCAAGTACCCGCCGAATTCTTTGGGCTTTTTGGTAATACACAAGGGCATTGGTATAATCTTTATTGTTGTACTCGAGTGAACCGAGTAAATTATAGGTCTGACTGATGGCGCTCTGGGCGGCACTGCTGGCAATACCGCCTAACAAATCAAGGGCTGTTGCTAAAAGCCTTGCAGATTGCACAAAATCACGGTATTCGCGTTGCAAAATCCAGACTCGGGTATTGAGTAACTTGGCTTGCAGCACAGGTTCTAGTATTGCAGTGATGCTTTGGGCAGTCTCGAGTTCTTCAAGGGCTTCTTGGTAACGTCCAAAGGCTTCTAAAGTATTGGCGGTCTCTAAAAACACTTCGGCTCGAGCTTCTGGGCTTCGGGCAATGCTGAGGCTACGTTCTAACCACATTTGAGCAAGCGCCAAATCGCCACGTTGGGTTTGGATTCGGCTTAGCTCAAGAAAGGCTTGAAAAGCGCTTTTTTCGTCACGTTCATCCCAAACGCTTTTGGCTTCCCAATAATGTCGTGCAGTATTATGATTTTTAATCTGAGTCGCCCGAAAATGCAGTAGACTTCGCCGTGAAGCCGAAATGTTTTGGTCTAAGACTTCGCGCACAATATCGTGGGCAAAACCAATTTGCGTGGCGGTTTGACTAATCAGCATGGCATGCCCTAATTCCTCGAGGGCTGCGTTTAATTCATCCAGCGAACGCCCTGAGACAATCCGTAGTTCTGCCATTGTCGCCAGACCATAAATACACAACGCCTCGAGAATCTGCCGTGCGGGTTCGCTTAAGCTCTGCAAGCGCGAACCCACCATTTCCGAGGTTTTACCTTGCGAATCTGGGGCAAAACGCAGCAATTCCAAAACAAAAAAAGCATTGCCACCAGAACGTGTTTGTAACATAGCAAGGTCTAGGCTGTCCGTCCCGATGGCTCGAGCCATTTGCATCATGGCGGTTTCGGATAATGCGCTTAACGCCAAAAACTTAGCATGATGTGTTTTGAGTACCGCATTGATATTACTGCGTGGCGTTTGGGTATTGCGTTGGGTCAGCAGTAAACGTAAGCCACCAATCGGGCGCTCAAGCAGAAAAAGCAGAAACTCGAGGCTGCTAGAGTCTAACCATTGGGCATCATCAAGCAGCAGTAAACTGACTTTACAATTGGTCAGTAATACTTTAATGGCTTGAAACAAGACAATCCGCTGACTCGAAAAGCGCGACTCGAGCAAACTGCTTAAAACGGCTTGTTCGGTTGCCGCTAAAACACTTAAAGCATCAGGAAAATCTTTTAAGCACTGCTGCACCAGCATTTCTAAAAGCGCAAAGCCAAGGCTTTCTTGGTGAGAACTTAAGCAAATTGTGTAACCCCCAGTAAGCCGCATAACCTCGAGTGCCAAACGTGTTTTTCCAGCGCCCGGTTCACCAAGAATCACGGTTGTTTGATTGGTTTGTAAAAAACCTAGAATCTGCTCGAGTTCTGATTCACGCCCAATCAAGGCTAATTCGGTCTTGGCTATTGGTGCAACCAATTCCTGCCCCAACTCGAGTTGTAAGGCTTTTTTACACGCCTCGGGTTGTTCGGAGCGAATAATTTCAAGCGCTTCTAAGGTGCGCCTGCTTGGTTCAACCCCAAGTTCTTTGATCAGTAATGTGCTGATTTGACCAAACACCAAAACACCTTGGTCTGCCAGCCCAATTGCTCCAAATGCCAGCATCAAATACCGCGCTGCGTCCTCGAACGGGTCGCCATCGGTTGTTTGACTGACTTTAAGAAAGGTTACGGCTGCTTTGTAATCTCCAAGCCTGATTTGCTGTACCCCAAGCCGCACTGCAAATTCTCGACGCTCCAAAATAAGGGCTTCTCGAGTGGTCAACAACCATTCTTCAAATTCTGCGCCTAAACCCATTTCCCAATCGGTTAAGCGTAAACCTGTCAAAAACGCGCCACGCCATAAATCCCAAACCGAACCATCCAAAGCTGCCATGCCGTTTCTGAACTCGAGAACATCACAAGAAAAACCTGTTTGTAAGGCAAAAAATTCTTGATTGGTGTCCAACACACCCTTACCCAAGGCTTTCTCGAGGGTGTTACGCGCCACCGATAAATTATTCAAAGCGTTCGGCGCATCCGCCCAGAGCATCACCCCTAGTTCACGCCGCGAAATCCGCCCACCAAGTGCGGCTATTGCCAGCATCGCAAGGGGTTTAACCCCCAGCTTAATGGCTTTTTGACCCAGTAAAACGCCTGCCGCACCCAGTAACTCGAGTCTTAAGGGTGAGATAACAACGCTTTGGGCTACGACCTGCATTTGATTCGATCATGACATATTTAATGCCACCAAAACCAATCAAAAAACGGGTTTGAACGTTTTTATGCTAACTTGCGTATTTAGAACATGAATAAATTCCCTCGAGTTCTCGGAATTGGGCTTCTCGGTATTGCTGGCGCACTAGGCATCTCGAGCGCTCAGAATATAGGCACAAGCGCCCCCGAATTTCAAGCCGATGGGATTTGGCTTAATAGTCCTGCTAAAAAAGTTTCTGATTTTAAGGGTAAGGTGCTGCTGGTCAACATCTGGGTTCATTCGTGCATTAACTGCCACAATAGCTTGCCGACGCTTCGAGCCTGGTATGCCAAGTACCAAGCCCAAGGTTTTGAAATTGTCGGTGTTCACACGCCCGAATTTGAAAGTGACAAAGACCCAAATGCCCTAAAGAGTAGTTTAATCAAAGACAATGTGACATGGGCGGTTTTTCAAGATAATTTAGAGCGAACTTGGCAAGCCTATAACAACCGCTATTGGCCAGCTTTTTACTTTGTGGACAAAAACGGTAAAATCCGAGTGACCCACGCCGGCGAACTCTCGAGTCGCTATCCCAAGGCTATTCCGGGACTCGAGAAAACCATTCAGGGCTTGTTAGCCGAAAAATAAATCACGGCTTAGTTAGGTCTCTTGGGATTCGGATTGCAAAGATGTTTGCTCTGGCTCGAGACTTGGTTGTACAGGCATTGTCTCGAGAACAGGAGCGGGTACAACTTTGGCGGGCAAAAAACTGGCGGTAATTAACAACAACACCCCACCGACCACGCCCATATCAGCTAGATTAAAAATAGGAAAAATCTGATTGGGTTGCAAAATACGGTAAATTGCAGTCAGCCAGTGGTTTTGCAGCATATCCACCACATAGCCGTACCGAAGTCCGTCTATGGCGTTGCCCCACGCCCCAGCCACAATAAAAGCAAAGGCAACCGACTCGAGCTTAGAACGCGGTTTACGCAACAACCAAACCAGAATAGCCGCACCGACCAATAGCCGCACCACAATCAGAACAGGCGTAGCACTCGAGAATAAACTCCAAGCTGCACCTGTGTTTCGCACATGCGCCAAGGACATAAAAGCCGGAAAAGATTCATATGGATGAACCATGCCAAAAGGCACATTGGCAATTGTCCAGAATTTTAGAGCTTGGTCAAGCCCGACCCAAATTGCCACAATCCCAATGATTAAACCTTGCACGGGCAGCAGCTTACCCTATTTTCTGTAAACTCGAGAAAGCCATCTTCTTGACCCTTACAGCAGCACCTTCTTGACCCTGAATCAGCACCTTCGGAATATTTGCAAATATCCCACAGCCCACAACTACCATATGCCCTAAAATTCGATCTAGACAGTAAAAAAGCCTACTGGAGGCATCACGCTCATATCACACCAAGTTCTGTAGACTTGGCACAGTTCCAATCAGGAGGATTTATGAAAAAACTGATTTTTGCCGCCATCGCTTTCTCGAGCCTCGTCTATGCCCAAAGCGCCACCAGTTGGACAACCGATGTTAAAGTTGTCACCCTAGAAGCCAACAAAACCGTTTCGGTCAAAGGTAAATTTGAAGATGGCAAACCAATGGAAGACCTGCGTTGGGCAGCCACCAGCAGCATGGCGTGTTTTCCAGCCACCCAAAATGCCAATTTCAGGGGAAACCATGTCTTTTTTGCCACCCGTATTCCGACCAGAGGCGAATTGCGAATTAAACTGATTCCCAAGGACACCAATCAAAAAACCAGTATTTATGCCTACAGCGTTGCCACTAATAATTTCCGTCAGCCGCCAGTGGTACAAAGTGCTGTGACCTGCGAAGCCGAACACACTTGGGATCGTCCAAAAAAGGACAAAACCCAAGACCACACCCGTCCACTGCCCGCCCCATTGGTTTCGATGGGCAATCCGTACAATGTCTTTGTAGGTGTAAGCGGTACAGCCGATGACAAAGCCGGTGAGTTTACCCTCGAGTTTGAATGGAAGCAGTAACACCACAAAATAAAAAGACAGCCTTTGGGCTGTCTTTTTATTAGATTATTACTGCACTGTGACGTTAATTGAAAGCGTGGAAGTCTGACCTGTTTGGGTGTTTTCTAAAGTAATCAGCACAGGGTACGTCCCAAAACTGTTGGTACTCTCGAGGTCAAAGATAAATTTAAGGCTTGGGTTGCCATTGCTGTCTGTGCCTAGGCTGCATTTGTCCATACTGACTTTTAGGGCATCTGGGGCGACAATACTTTTGACTTTAACAACTTGGTCTAAAGCTAAGAAACCATATTGCAAACGAACCAATTGCGAGTTATCAATCAAACTCATGGCATTGATTTCAAAGCTGCTTGCGGAAGTGGTAAAAATATCTACCGTCGCTGTGGTTTGCCAATTGGCGGTTTGTGCAAAGGCAAGACTGGCATAAGTTCCAGAAAGGGCGGTGATCAGAGCGAGGGTAGCGAGTTTTAAGTTTTTCATGTTTTTTCTCCTTAAGGATTTGTCCGTAAATAACTTCCCGATTTACGCCTCAAGTCGGTTTAGCCACATAATTCCATTGCGGCATGACCTTATCAAACACAATACGCATCG
>JANNEE010000041.1:0-3375 GCA_031388325.1 Deinococcales bacterium | reverse complement strand
CGATGCGTATTGTGTTTGATAAGGTCATGCCGCAATGGAATTATGTGGCTAAACCGACTTGAGGCGTAAATCGGGAAGTTATTTACGGACAAATCCTTAGTTTCTTACTTTTTCTCGAGCAGCAGCAATTTAAGTCGTTTTGGTATGAAACCGGCACACCCACGTTTTTGCTCGAGTTGGTGCGTAAAGCCCGTATTAACCCGTTTAAGTTTGAGCATTTCGATTTACCAGACCGTGCTTTGGTGGCGGATAATGTCGAGCAGTTAGACCCTGTAGGTTTAATGTTCCAAACCGGATACTTAACCATTGGACGTATGCAGTCAGATACGCTTGGGTTGCGTTACACCTTGCATTATCCTAACGAAGAAGTGCGACGTTCTTTCTCGAGTGGGTTATTAACCGAGTATAGCCAGACTGTGCCGAGTTTCGAGGGGAGTTTTAGTCTCGAGTTGCAGCAGGCACTTCTTCGTTTGAATTGGAAAGTTTTTTTTGCAACCATTAACCGCGTTCTGACTGGTATTCCCTACGAAATTTTCCCAGCAAAAGAGGATTATATTCATTCGTTGGTGCATTTAATGCTAATCAGTACGGGTCTTAGGACGCAAAGTCGGGTACAAACTGCTACGGGACGGATAGATACCCTGCTCGAGACACCTACCCACAGCATTATTTTTGAGTTTAAGTTGAAAGGCACAGCCAAAAGTGCCTTAAAACAAATTGATACAGTTGGGTACGCCGACTCCATCAGCAGCCTTGTGGTTAAAATTGGAGTGCGTTTTGACCTCGAGAAAAAGCAAATTACGCAGTGGGTGGTGGCGTGATTTGCCAAGGAATCATAAATTTGTTTTCGGTGGTATCCTAGCCTCATGAATAAGTTGTCGCGTCCCACCAAAGAAAAGTTTGTTCTGGATTTACTGGCTTGGTCTTTTGTAGGGCTGCTGGCTTTTTTTGTGCGGATAGACTTACCTCTGCTCGAGCATAAACGGGTGATCGCATGGTATGTGGTTTTTGGTATTATTCCAAAGGCGGCTTTACTGTATTTTTTTGGTTTGCATCGGCAGTCGTGGCATAAGGTTGGTGTGCGTGACTTGTACCGTTTGGGTGCAGTTTTAGCGCTCTGGACTGTTCCTATTTACTTACTTAATTTTGTCCTATCTGGTTGGACACTTGTACCGCGCAGCGTTCCACTGATTGAGGGTCTGCTGGCAGCCTTAGCACTAGGCGGGTTGCGTTTGCTGGCTCGAGTCTTGTTTGAACGTCAGGCTATCAGTCTTGCGGGTCTCGAGTCTGGGCGTGGTAAGCGGGTGCTGATTGTTGGGGCTGGCGAGGCTGGAACAATTATTGCAAGGGAAATGATTCGTCATCCAGCCTCGGGGTTACAACCTATTGGTTTTTTGGATGATGAACGCGCCAAAGCAGGGCAGAGTTTTGTGGGTTTGCCGCTTTTGGGTGTGGTGGATGCGCTACCTCGAGTTGTCTTAGAAACTGGTGCAAATGAGGTGCTGATTGCGATTCCGAGCGCCCCCGGTCGGGTGGTGCGGCGGGTCGTGGATCTGGCTCGAGAAGCTGGTATTCCGTACCGAATTATTCCGGGGGTTTTTGAGATTCTGTCTGGAAAGGTTGGTATTTCGCAGATTCGTCCTGTTTCTTTGGAAGATTTACTGCGTCGCGATCCTGTAAAACTCGAGACTTCAGAAATTGCTGGGTATCTCGAGAGCCGCACCGTGCTGGTGACTGGTGCAGGTGGCAGTATTGGCTCAGAGATTGTGCGTCAAGTGGCTCGGTTTATGCCAACTCGAGTTATCTTGCTTGGACGTGGCGAGAATAGTGTTTATATTATTCAACAAGAAATGCGCCGTACATACCCTGAACTCGAGACCCATGCAGTGATTGCTGATGTCCGTGATATGAATACGTTGCGCCGAGCTTTTGAACGCTTTGCCCCACAAGTGGTTTTTCATGCTGCCGCCCATAAGCATGTGCCTTTGATGGAAGAAAATCCTTGGGAGGCAGTAGCAAATAACATTCAGGGTTCATCGAACATTGTGGATTTGTGTCTCGAGTTTGAGGTGCAACGTCTGGTCAATGTGTCTACTGATAAAGCTGTCAATCCAACTTCGGTCATGGGTGCTTCTAAACGTGTGGCAGAGTTTTTGGTACAACGCGGTGCGGCTCGAGCCAAGGTAACACAGGATTTTGTTTCGGTGCGTTTCGGCAACGTTTTAGGTTCTCGAGGAAGCGTAATACCTTTGTTTCAAGAACAGATTAAAGTGGGTGGTCCAGTCACGATTACCCATCCAGAGATGACGCGGTATTTTATGACCATTCCAGAGGCTTCGCAGTTGGTGCTGCAAGCGGGTGGGCTTGCCGATAATGGCGCGGTCTATGTGCTTGACATGGGCGAACCCGTGAAAATTGTTGACCTTGCCAAAGATGTGATTCGGCTTTCTGGCTTTGAAGTTGGTAAGGACATCGAAATTGTTTTTAGTGGTGTGCGCCCTGGCGAGAAATTATTTGAGGAATTATTGACTGCCGAAGAAGGGACATCGGCTTCTAAGCACACGAAAATTTTTGTAGCAAAAGAATCCGCAGCACCCGCAAATTTTGAAGCACAATTGGTATTGCTGAAAGAAGCGGCATCTCGAGGCGATGCTGGAGCAGTTCGAGCAGAATTTAAGCGCTTAATTCCTACATTCAGGGATTTTATTGCCTCATGAAAATTGTATCTTTTCTAACTAACCAAGAAAATGAGATTCCAGCTTTAAGTTCTATCCGTCAAGTACACCTAGAGGGATGGTTTTATTCCAAGGTACCAAAAAACCATCATATTTACGGAGACTTGCACAAAGCAACATTGGTACACATAGCTAGACACGCACTGATTAAACAGCATTTGACAAAATTGGTATACGCCTGGCACACAGTCGGAATTGTACCATTGTTGATCAAAGGATTTGGATTAGCCGAATTTGTTTATGAGTTTCCATACCAACGCTACTATAGCGATGTGGATATTCTTATTTTACCTAGTCAAGTTGCTTTGGCAATGCAAGTTGCTCGAGAACAGAGTTGGACTGAGTTTTCAAGTCTTGAAAATAATGTTGGTGTATTTCGTCATGAGTATGGACGGTTAATCTCTTCGGATGGTCTCACAATTATTGATGTTCATACCGAAATAATTCAATCAGGTCGTCCAGATATTCGTCGAAAAAACTTTTCTGAGGAAATTTACGCTGCCGCTGAAACTAAATCTTTTGGCAATGGAGAAGTGAAAATTCCAACGCCTACAGATGCGGCTATTCTCATGCTACAAAACAGAAGATTTGGTGACCATTGGGCAAGAAAACCTTCAGATTATCTTGATTTATAAGTTTT
>JANNEE010000013.1:0-5526 GCA_031388325.1 Deinococcales bacterium | reverse complement strand
CCAAATTCTCGAGAAGATGACGACGGAGAATTTGGCGGCATGATTGGGATTGTTCAATAAGTCAAGTCGGTACTTTGCGAAAACCATCAAGGAGCATTCCACAAAATGAATCTGCCACTTCCTTGGCGGTTAAACGCCCGTTGGGGTTAAGCCATTGGTATGTCCAATTAGCGCTGGATAAAGAGAGTAAACTCGCCAGTCTAAAATCAAGGTCTTTACGAAAATGGGCGTTACGAACACCCTCCTCGAGAATCTGACGGTAAATTCGTTCGACACTGGCGCGGCGCTCGGTGATTTCTTCCATTTTAATAATTGGTAAGTGCTTCCATTCATGAAAAAATACCGTCACAATTTCTCGGTTTTGTGAAATCACATTAAAATGGGCTTCTAAAGCCGAACGAAGTTTTTCTGGGGCAGCCATTCGGCTATCTCTGATTGGCTCGAGGGCAGTATCGAACTCATCGGCGGCTCGATTGACAATTTCCCAAAGCAGTTCTTCTTTGCTCGAGATATGGGCGTATAAACTGCCACCTTGTACCCCAAGGGCATGGGCAAGGTCGCGCATACTGGTGGCATGATAACCCCGTTCAGAAAAGAGTTTTGCCGAGGCTCGGTAGATTTGTTCTTTGCGGGAAGTTGCGTCTGCCATTTTAGTAGTTTACTGCTTTTTTGGTTACTCAATCCGCACTGACCACCTCGAGACCATTGCGTTTTTGATTTTCTTGTTGCTGACGGCGTTTTGCCAGAATACCATGCTTTGGCGCAAAAACAAAGGCGGTTAAAAACAAGAGTGTTTGCAGTACGACAATACAGCCGCCAGTCGCCCCATCTAAGAAATACGAGATATACGTGCCAAATACACCAGAAAATAGGCTCGAGGCAACCGCATACAGTAGCATTTTATCAAAGCGATCCGAGAGCAAGTAAGCGGTTGCGCCCGGTGTGACCAGCATGGCGACCACCAGAATAATACCCACAGTTTGCAGGGCGGTGACGATTGTTAAAGCCAGCACCACCAACAGTGCATAATATAAAAACGTGGTGTTTAAGCCAATTGAACGCGCATGGGTTGGGTCAAAACAAAACAGCAATAAGTCTTTACGAAGCAGTAAGACTGTCAGTAAGGTGATACTACCCACAACAATGGTTTGAATCACATCAGCATCCGAAATGCCCAGTACATCACCAAAAAGAATGTGTGACAAATGCACTTCTGAAGACACTTTAGACATCAAAACCAAACCAAGCGCAAATAAACCGGTAAAAACCACACCTATCACCGTATCTTCTTTGACTCGAGACCGAGCTTTGATAAAACCAATAGAAACCACACTCAGTAAACCAAAAATAAATGCCCCAACCGCAAAAGGCAACCCGACGACATACGCCAGCACCACACCCGGTAGAACACTGTGCGAGACCGCATCGCCCATTAAAGACCAGCCCTTAAGGATGACAAAGCACGATAAAACCGCGCAGATTGCGCCAGTCAGCGCACTAATCAAGGTGGCTTTGACCATAAATTCGTATTGAAATGGGGTGATTAGGGTTTGTAGCAATTCCATAAGTGGTGTCCTTTTTTGGTATTTCAGAGTATTTTTGATTTTTGTAGGGGCGAACCTCTGTGTTCGCCCTGTAAGACGACTCTACGCTGGTGGGTGTGAGGGTGCGCCGCCAAAAACCCGCATCAGGTTTTCGGGGGTAAAAACTGTTTCGGTACTGCCGTACTCGAGAACCGTGCGATTGGCAATTAAGGCAACTTGGTCGCAGAAGCCGCGTACACTATCTAAATCGTGGGTGCTGATTAAAACGGTGTGTCCTTGGGTTCTGAGTTCGGTTAAAAGCTGAATAATCACCTGCTCGGTGGTGGCATCCACCCCACCAAAGGGTTCGTCAAACAGCATAATTTGACCTTCTTGGGCAAGCGCTCGAGCCAGAAAAGCCCGTTTTTTTTGTCCGCCACTTAATTCTCCAATTTGGCGATTCTTAAACGCATCCATGCCAACCCGTTCTAAACTGCGCTTGACAATCTCGAGGTCGTGTTTTTTGGGGATTCTTAAGCGGTTCATGTGTCCATAGCGTCCCATGAGAACCACATCCCAGACCGAGACTGGAAAATTCCAATCCACTTCCTCAGATTGTGGGACGTAAGCAATTAAACCCATTTTTTGGGCTTCTTGCGTGGTTTTACCTTCGATTCGCACCACACCAGAAAGCGGTTGTAAAAACCCCATGATTGTTTTGAACAAGGTGCTTTTACCAGAGCCATTTAAGCCAATAAGTCCGCAAATGGTGTTGTTCTCGAGAGTTAAATTGGCGTTGCGAAGCGCCAATAAACCTTCGCTATACGCCACATTGACATTATTGACCTCGAGAGATGGGATGCTGTTAGCCGCAAATTGGGCTTGACGCTCGAGAAAACTGAGGCTCATTTGGCACTTCCAGATAAACCCGCAATGATCGTATCGGCAAAATGCTCGAGTAGGCGCAAGTAACTTGGCACTGGACCACTGACATCCGAAAGTGAATCCACGTACAATAACCCAGCGAATTTTGCCCCTGCTTCTTTGGCGACTTGCTGCATTCCGTCGGGTTGAACCGTGCTTTCACAGAAGACGGCTGGAATTTTATTTTTTCTGACCGCATCTATGGTGTTGCGAATTTGTCTGGGTGTGCCTTGCTCGTCGGCATTGACTGCCCAGAGGTAGTATTCACGCAAGCCGTAGTCGCGGGTGGCATAAGAAAACGCCCCTTCGCAAGTGACTAAAGCACGGCGGTTCTCGGGCAAGGCGCTTAGTTTGGTTCGCAGTCTCGAGTCAATCGCTTTGAGTTGCTCGCTGTACTTTTTGGCATTGGTGTTAAAGGCGTTTGTATTGGCGGGGTCAAGTTTGACAAAGGCTTTACGGATATTCTCGATGTATATTAGCCCGTTTTTTGGCGACATCCATGCGTGAGGGTTGGGTTTTCCAGCGTAAGCACTTTCGGCAATGTTAATAATGGCAATATTTTCGGTCAGCAAGACACTGGGGGTTTTACGCAGTTGCTTGGTGAATTTTTCAAACCAGCGCTCGAGATTCAGTCCGTTATAGAGTACCAAATCGGCACTTTGGGCTTTGACAATATCGGATGGCGTGGGTTGATAGCCATGAATCTCTGCGCCAACTCGAGTGATGCTGTTGACGGTTAATTTATCGCCAGCCACATTACGCGCCATATCTGCCAATACCGTAAAAGTGGTTGCCACGACTTTTTTCTTGGTCTGGGCTTCGGCACTGGCAAGTAGTGCGGCACTCGAGGCTAAAAGTATACAGCTTAGTATTCGTCGCATATAAAGTTTATTTTAGTCGCACCTAAAAAAATTGTCAAGTCTTTTGGAAAACTGCCCACGGTTTTTTGTCTCGTAATTCTGTGACGCTTGTGTGATACTTTATCAGTAGAATGAAATCAGAAAGCGAGGTTTCCCGATTGTGACCCTTGAACCATTTAAGCAAGAAGTCAGTGCGCTCATCTCCCGTCTCTCGGCAAATGTAAAAGCCGTGCCGCTCGGGGAACTCGAGTCTGGCGCGAAAACCTTAGAGAAAATTGCCCAAGCCAGCAGTGCGGTGCATTTGGCTCGAGTCGCCAATCGCTTGGCGGGACTGGCAAAAACAGCCGTGGAAATGAATTTTCCCGTGTCTTTGTCGGTGCTGGATACGACTTTCAAAGCTTTGGAACGCGCCGACCCATCTGAAAACCTTGCGCGGCTTGAGAACGAACTCGAGAGCCTTGAAGAAGAAGCCTTTTTATACGCCCCACCAATGGGCGCACTGAACCTAGACCCAACCCCGGTGGTCGAACCACAATCTGATGATTCAGTTGGTGGCTTACGGCGTATTTTATCGGTAGACGATTCTGGCTTGGTTCGCAGTGCAATCCGCCGGATTTTTAGTGAATCCGGGGCTGGGGTCGAAGAAGCCCGCAACGGCACAGAATTGCTGGATCGCCTCAAAGAAATTGGTAAATTCGATTTGATTTTGCTCGATTTACAAATGCCAGATTATACTGGTCTCGAGTTGCTACCGCATATTCGTAAAGCCTCTCAGGATGTGGTGATCGTCATGCTGACCGCCGCAGGGGATGTCAAAACCGCCATCGAAGCAATGCGAATTGGGGCAGACGGCTTTTTGGCAAAACAAGATTTGCCACTCGAGGGCGACCGCTCGGAATTTTATTATGCGCTAGAGCAAGCCAAAGAGTACCGCGCTGGAATTATTGCCCGTCAGCAATTAGAAAGCATGAAAGCTGATTTATACAGCATGGTCACGCACGACCTGAAAAACCCTGCCAATGTGATTGGCTTAAGTTTGGAGCATCTGCTCGAGAACGACATTTCTAACCTGACCGAAGACCAACTAAAAGCTGTTCGAGTCGGGCAGGATGCCGCCGAAAAACTGCAACGTTTGGTGGTGGATTATTTAGATTACGCCAAAATAGACGCGGGTTACTTTACTTTAGAACCCAACCCAACCGATATTGCCGCAATTATTCGGTCTTCTGCCGAACAAGCCCGTGTGATTGCCACCAGCAAAGGACAACGCCTAAATTTAACTTCGCCCGATACCTTAGCCAGTATTGCCGATGAACCACGCTTGAAACAAGTCATAGACAATCTGATTGGCAACGCCATCAAGTACACCCCAGACGATGGTTTAATAGATGTACACCTGACCACCACAGGCGCACTTTTTAGAATTTCAATTGCCGATACCGGCAATGGCATTGCGCCAGACCACTTACCGCGATTATTCAAAAAATACCAACGTTTACCCGGTGAGCAGCGCCGCAGCACAGGCACAGGTTTGGGCTTAGTCATCGTTAAAAGCATCATTGAAGCCCACGGTGGGCGCGTCTGGGCAGAAAGCGCCGGCGAAGGCGAAGGCAGCACCTTTACGCTCGAGATTCCAATTCGCAATGCTTAGAAGCTGATAGTTTTTAGCTTCGAGCTTTCTATTTGTTGCATGACCTCCCAAACCCTCGAGATGACATTTCTCTCGAGGGCTTAATTTAGTGGGCTACCGAACCAAATTGACTCGAGGAACGTACTAGACTATGACTATGTTTTCTAAACTCTTCCAAAAACCCGCCGCCAATTCGGAACTCGCTAAACGCACCCCTCCTGGGCAAAGCCTAACTGAACGCTTTCCAGTGCTGACTTATGGTCCTGTGCCTCGAGTCGAAGCCGACCAAGTTTCTATTCGGGTCTTTGGCGAAGTTGAATCCGAAGTGCAGATTCCTTGGGCAACGCTGATGCAAATGCCAATGTCAACCCAAACCCATGATATTCATTGTGTGACCCATTGGACAAAGCTCGATATGCGTTGGACGGGTATACCTGTCCCAGAAATCATGAAGCTGATTCAACTTAAACCCAGTGCCACCCATGTGATGATGCACTGTTACGGTGGCTACACCACCAATTTGCCACTCGAGGATTTTATTCGCCCTGAAAATCTTTTTTCGCACATTTACGATGACCAACCATTAAGT
>JANNEE010000001.1:0-5746 GCA_031388325.1 Deinococcales bacterium | reverse complement strand
TTAGCTGCCAGTTTTGGGTCGTCTTTAGAATACGCAAAAACTTTTGCGCCCTGCATGGCTTTAACCAATGGCGAACTGCTTTTGGTTTTTTCTGCTTTTGAGACCTGAACCACAATCAACCGATTCCCCGAAGGGTCGAGCAAATTAAACCGCCTGTCCTGCACAAGGTTATTGACACTGTTCATGCGTGGAATCCCACTTCGCAACTGCTTACCGTAAGCATTTTTAATGCCGCTCGAGAATTGCTTATGCAGTGCGTCCACATTTGGCACAACCACTAAACAGGTGTGCGAAGTTTCTTGGTTTGGGGCTAAGGACTTATTGCCAAAAAAATCGAGTTGGATATTCCCCAGTGCCACGCTGCCGTACACATAAGGTGCGTGTTGTTCGTAAAGAATTGTAAAGCCCAGAGCTTGGTAAAACTCGAGTGTGACTTTTAGATTTGCCGTCGGGAAAATCGGGACAACTTTTTCGTTTGCCATTGCTTTCTCCTAGGCATCAAGCAGGAAACGCATTTAGCTCGGCTAGTCTGGCTTGAACTAAATCCTTTAATAATTCTTTATCCATCTGCCAGTCTACTGGGATTTGAAAAAGATTTTTCCGCACCACATACTTTTCTTGTTCTAAGCGAACCCTAAAATCTTCAATCACTCGAGAACTCCAAGGAGCAAGCGCCAGATGATTTTTTAAGGCAGATACACCAAACACATATTCGCCTCGAAAGTGAACTTGCGGTACATTCCAAGAAATTTTGCATTCGAGTTGGGGGAATTGGGTCAGAATAAAATCAATGATTGCCCTGAGTGTACTGGCTTTTTGTGTGTCCAGCGAGGCTAAATAGTCTTCAACCGAACTAAACTTACTCATCATCTAAACCCCTTCCCTCGAGAATCTGCTCTGTATATTTTTCGACCCTCAAAACTCGAGTCTTGGCTTGTTTGGGTGCAGAAAAATAAAGTAGGTAGCCTCGTTGTCGTCCGGGGGTGAGCGCCGAAAAAGCTGCTTCTAAGGCAGGATTTTGTTCTAATTGCGTTAATAACTCTTCGGGCATATTAAATGTTTTTTTGAGTTCTACTTTTAAGCCCATTTTTTCGACTTGGATGGCTTCTAAAAGGTAATCTTTTATGGTGGACTCGAGTTCGATAATTTGTTGCAGGCTGGTAAAGCGAATTTGACGGGCTGACTGCACATTCTGGGTTTGCTGAAGCAAAATCTTTTCGGAGTCTGTCAATAAAGCGCCTTTGTGAAATAAAATTGCACAGTAGTCCTTAAAACCGTGTATTAGAACAATGTTGCTGTTTGAAAAGGTGTAACAAGGCACACCCCATTTGAGTTCTTCGGTCAATTCACACTCGAGAATCAGTGTTCGCAAGTGCTTAAATTCTCCTTGCCACTTTGAGGCTTTATCAAAAAACCAATCAACTTTTGGGTTCATTCTGATTCCTTCTTTAGCTGTTCAAATGAAAATAAGTGCTTTGTACCATTGCACCTATCGCATTGACATCCTCGAGTATCTTCTCGAGTGCGTCTTGGTCGAGCATATCGGTCACTTGGCTATGCTCAAGCCGAGCGGCTAACCAATTGGTCTCGTGCTGGATTTTACTGGCATTGGGTAATTTTTTAAGGCTGTCACGCACCCCCTCGACCGCGTAAATCACGCTGCGCGGAAAAGTTGAATCGAGCAGTAGAAATTCGGCGATATTTTGGGGTTCTAATTTTGTGTGGTAACGCTTGCGGTAGGCTTCGTATGCCGAAACAGTTTTTAAGAGCGCCATCCAACGGTGATTTTCTAAAGCATCAGCGACCACGCTGGTTTCGGTATTTTGGTAACGCACTTGCAAGATTCGCAATAAGTTGTCGGCACGTTCAATCAATTGTCCTAAACGCAAAAACTGCCAGCCTTCGTCACGCAGAAGCGTAGAAAGCGCAATCCCAAAAAACAAATGACTGGTTTCGCGCACCCGGTTGCAGTATTCATGCAGTGCATCGTTGGCAATCACCACCCCGGTCTCAAAACAAAGTTCGTGGTATGCCTTGTTGATACATTCCCACATTTCGCTCGAGATACGGTCGCGTAAGCTGCGGGCGTTTTCGCGGGCTTGGGTCAGGGTACTGCAAATGCTGGATGGGTTATACAAATCAAATGCCAACCAGAACGGCACACTTTTAGAATCGGCTTTGGGGTGTTGTTCTCTAAAGGCTTTTTCGCCACCCGTGATTTTAAGTAAAGGCAACCACTGTTCTTGCACCAGATTGCCACCTTCTAAGGTTGCATAATAATTCACGTCCAGTAAACGTGATGAACTCTCAGCGCGTTCAATATACCGCGCTATCCAAAAAAGATTTTCGGCAACTCGAGACAGCATGGCTAAACACTCCTTTGGCTTTGCGACTGCGAACTTGGCAATTGACCAACAGCCAGACCCTCATCCTTTTGTGTATACCCATCATCCTCGAGAACCCAAGTGTCTTTGCTGCCGCCGCCCTGACTGGAATTGACCACCAAACTGCCGCGTTTTAGGGCAACGCGGGTTAATCCACCAGGAATAATCGTGACTTTTTCGCCACACAGAATGTACGGACGTAAATCCACATGACAGGCTTCCATTTTGCCACTGTCTGGGTAATAGGTTGGGTGTCTCGAGAGTGGAATAACTGGTTGGGCAATGTAATTTCTGGGGTTGGCTTTGACATGTTCTAAATAGTCTTTGATTTCGGCATTGGTGCTGGCAGGTCCGACCAGCATTCCATAACCACCAGCTTCACCGACTGCCTTAAAGACCAATTCAGATGGTTTAGAAAACATCGTCTCGAGATCGCTTTTATCCCAACCGAGCATGGTTGGAACATTGCCGAGGATTGGTTTTTCGCCCAAATAATACTCAATCATTTTCGGCACATACGCATACACCGCTTTGTCATCGGCAACCCCAGCCCCAACCGCATTGGCAAGCGCCACCCGCCCCGCCTTATACACCTCGAGTAAGCCCGGTACACCAAGCGCACTGTCTGACCTAAAAGCCACTGGGTCGAGGAAATCATCGTCAACACGGCGATAAATCACGTCCACCTGAGCGCGTCCCGTGGTAGTTCGCATCCAGACCCTGCCATCTGCCACAAATAAATCTCTGCCCTCAACAAGCTCCACCCCCATTTGCTGGGCTAAAAAGGCATGTTCAAAATACGCCGAGTTGTACATTCCCGGTGTTAAGACCACCACCACAGGATTATCGCGTTGTGATAAAGAACGCAGCACCTCGAGCAGCACCGTGGTGTAGTGCTGTACAGGGCGAACATTCATGCCCTCAAATAAACCGGGTAAGGTACGGGTGAGGGCAGTGCGGTTTGCCAGCACATAGGAAACCCCGCTTGGGGTACGAAGATTATCCTCGAGAACAAGGTATTCGCCGCGTTCATTGCGTACCAAATCCGAACCGACAATATGGGTAAAAACCCCCAGTGGCAGTTTATGACCAAAGACTTCGCGTCTAAAATTACTGCACGATAAAACCAATTCCCGAGGTATGACATTATCGCGCAGAATCGCTTGTTCGCCGTAAATATCGCGCAAAAAAGCATTTAATGCCAGCACACGCTGGGTTAAACCGCGTTCTAAATGCGCCCATTCGGAGGCTGGAATAATTCGAGGCACAGGGTCGAATGGAAAAGTGCGTTCTGTACCTTGCGAATCACCGTAAACCGTAAAGGTAATGCCTTGGTTACGAAAAGTTAAATCCGAAGCTGCGCGGCGGCGCTCGAACTCTGGCTTAGAAATCCCGTTCATCCGTTCTAAAATCGGGGCGTAATGGTCTCGAGGTTTCTCGCCATCGAACATTTCATCAAAAAAACCACTGGGATTGTATTCACCAAACATGTAAGATTATACAGCTTTTATCACTTGCTTGTCAGTGCCTCGAGTGCCATTTTTGCTGCCGCATGACTGGGGTTTTGTTCCAATGCCCGACGATAATTTTCTTTGGCAGCCTCGAGTTTATTCTGGCTTTCTAGCGCCCGTCCGCGCCAATAAAAGGCTTCGGCTAAGGACGGATGTTTTTGGGTTTGCATCAGCGTAATGGCTTTACTTAATGCTACCTCGGCTTCTTTAGAATCATTGGTGGACACCAATAATGTTCCCTGATGTAGCCACGGCAAGGCTTGATTTGGGTCTAAACGCACTGCCCGACGGTATGCCTCGAGTGCCTGCACTAAATCGCCAGAGCGCCACGCCGTTGCCCCCCAATCCATCGCATAACGGTAGACCTCTTTGGGCAAAGCCCGTGTGCTGCTGCTCGAAGCCACCCGCAAATCGAGCAGTGCCTCCTTAAAACGGTTATTACTTGCCCGAATTAGCCCACGTTGCCAGTACGACTCTGGACGCGGCAAATTCGAGAGCCGAAAACACTGATTGATGGCATCCTCAGCCCGAGATAAATAGACCGCCCCACCAGCCAAATAAAGCGCTCGAGACAACAAAAAATAGGCTTCTGCCTCCGATGGGCGCACCTTGACATGCGCCTCGAGTTTTGGAATAGCACTTAAAAAATCTCCTTGTTCGATTCGTGAACGCAGCACTGCCAAATCAGTCACTTGGGCTGTGGCAACGCCTACAAATAAAAGCAGCGCCAACAAAAAACGCATCTTAGCCCCGACCAGCATCTATGGTGATGGTGCGCCCCAATTTACCAAAACGAATCTCGAGTTGCCCAGAGCGGTACTGCGCTACCCCAGAGTCTGGCTCGACAGATACAGGAATCTCGAGAACCCGTGAAAAAGAACCGAGCGGACGTTCGCCGTGTAGACGCGCCCCATAGCCTTGGTCTTCTCGAGTCCCAGTAACCGTTAGTAAATTACCATCATGGTTTAACTCGAGCAATGACATGTCTAAGCCCGGAGCATCCAGCACCAGCAGCAGCGCATCATCGGATTCAAACCAATCGGCGGCTGGCGACCAACCAGAACGTTGCGAAATTTGTGCCACACGTTCACGAATTTTAGCCAGTTGACTTAGGGGTTGCCAAGACTTGATTTCCATGATTCTAGTCTACTCTTTTGGGTGATGTGATTCACCCTCGAGTCAAATAATTTTTTAACTCGAGGGTTAGATACTTTAGATGGCGGGTATGATATTGCCGCCGGTATTACCCGTAACAGTTGTGTTAGTCAGGACAGTATTCGTTGCACTGGGTCGGCTAATACCAATACCTGCATTGTTAATAATGTTCATGTTCCATAGGAAGGTATTTTTCGTATTGGTCAGACTAATCCCGTTTCCAGTGGAATTTTGAATCGTTCCACCAGAACCATTCACTATACCCGTACCAGTCACAACCAAGCCGCCGCTCGAGCCAGTATTGTTGAGAATAATTCCACTGGCAGCACCGTTAGAACTAATGCTCTTAAAACTCAGGCTACTCGAGCCAATGGTTGTGTTGGCTATGTTCAAAGCCGTTCCCGTGGTTGTGGTGAGGGTGTTGTTTGTACCTGTAACATTGACTGTACCGCCACCTGTGGCAGTAAAAGCAGCTTGACTACCTGTAGAAAGACTTAAAGCACCACTAAAATTGATGGTTGTACCTGTATTATTGACTAAACCAATGTTCGCGCCGTTGCCATTCAGCGCCCCAGAAAAGGTTTTTGTACCACCTGTAGCATTTTCCATGTAAACCAGAAAGCCCGAATCGTCAGTGATTGTTCCTGCATATGTGAAATTACCAGAACCATCAATGTAAATTTCTGCGCCACCACC
>JANNEE010000795.1:0-9270 GCA_031388325.1 Deinococcales bacterium | reverse complement strand
ACTTACAATGTTTAAAAATATTCTCCTCCGAGGGCGACCACAAGGGTCGCCCCTACGGTTGGCTTGCAAAGTAAGTTGTGTCCAACCGTAGGGGCGGGTTTTATGCCCGCCCTGCATAAGCTATGAGCCAATACCTCAAAGCCCGAGGTTCTTATGTTCAAAAAAATACTAATTGCTAATCGTGGCGAAATTGCCTTGCGGGTCATTCGCACCGCTAAAGAAATGGGGATTAAAACCGTGCTGGTCTATTCAGAAGCCGATGCAGGTAGCCTACCAGTGCTACTCGCTGATGAATCGGTCTGTGTTGGACCTCCCGCCTCGAGTGGTTCGTACCTCAATATCCCCAATGTCTTATCGGCTGCCGTGATGACGGGCGCAGAAGCGATTCACCCCGGCTACGGGTTCTTATCCGAAAACCCAGATTTTGCCGAAAAATGCCGTGACCACGGGATTGTCTTTATTGGACCGACACCTGAATCGATGCACGCCCTCGGCTCTAAAGCCGGCGGACGTGAAATCGCGGCGCTGTCTAATGTACCAACTGTGCCGGGGACAGGGGTTCTCGAGTCCACCGAAGAAGCGATTTTACAAGCCGAAAAAATCGGTTATCCAGTCCTCTTAAAAGCCAGTGCTGGCGGCGGCGGACGCGGACAAAAGATTGTCCGCTCGAGCGAAGAAATGCAGAGTGCCTTTGTTCAAGCGGGTCAAGAAGCGCTTTCATACTTTAGTGACGCAGCCCTGATTATGGAAAAATTTATCACCGAATTTAGACATGTCGAAGTCCAAGTCATGGGTGATGGTACTGGGCATGTGATTCACATTGGCGAACGCGATTGCAGCATTCAACGGCGCAACCAAAAACTGATCGAAGAAGCCCCAAGTACCTTACCAACAGACTTGCGCGACGAAATTTTGTCGGCAGGGGTT
Source organism: Deinococcales bacterium (assembly GCA_031388325.1). Taxonomy (GTDB): domain Bacteria; phylum Deinococcota; class Deinococci; order Deinococcales; family JAAFIG01; genus JAAFIG01. The sequence goes on along the minus strand of JANNEE010000795.1, from coordinate 8,343 downwards.
CGGCTGGCTCAGCATGTCAAATACAGTGGTGCTGGAACTTTAGAATTTATTGTAGACCCCGAAGACAATTTTTATTTTATGGAAATGAACACCCGAATCCAAGTCGAACATTGTGTGTCTGAAGCCATCTCGAGACTGGATTTTGTGCGTTTACAAATTGAAATCGCGGCTGGCGAAGGGCTGCATCTACAGCAATCCGATATTCGGCTCGAGGGACACGCCATTGAATGCCGCATTAACGCCGAAGACCCCGATAAGGATTTTCGTCCAGCCGCCGGTAAGCTCGAGAGTGTCCATTTTGCGGGTGGTTGCGGCGTTCGGGTAGATAGCCATGCCTTTAGTGGTTACACCATCCCACCGCATTACGACAGCTTAATTGGTAAATTAATTTGCTGGGCTCCGACTCGAGAGATGGCAATTGCCAGAACCAAACGGGCTTTGGACGAAACCGTGATTCAAGGGGTCAAAACCACGATTCCGTTGTACGTGAAAATCATGCAGAATGCTTTTTATCAGCGCGGCGTGGTGCAAACCAATTTCTTAAAAACCCGCATGGAGATGTAATTACGCTTGAGCCAAAGGCGGTTTAGGGGCTTCTTCGCGCATCAGTTGCCTAAATTCCCGCATTGCACTAGCAAGTAAATCTATTTGTCTGCCCAAAACGGGGAAGACATCTTCGATTTTGCCATAAAAATTTTCGATGGCAACACAGACATCGTTTTGCATGATGTAAAACTTAGCGGCTTTATAGTCGGTATTAAGTTTCATAATCACTTTGGTGGCACGTTCGGTTTCTTCTTCGCTCTCAAGTTCCCAAAAGTAAGGCACCATTAAACGAAAAAAAGTTTCGTCTTTCTCGTTGGCAAAAAGCACAAAGTTAATCCGTTCATGCTTAAAGGAAATATCTTGGTCGTTGTCGAGTTCTGGGCGGTAGCCTTGTTCGTTTAGCCATGCCATATAAGTTTCGGTCTTGGTCATAGGCAATAGCATCTCGTGTTTTTGCCTTCTCGTCAACTACCCCGTATGCGCCAAGCGTCAACTACCCCGTATGCGCCAAGCGTCAACTGGCAATTTGGCGCACCGAGTCCAAAACACGGTACAATTTATCATGATTGTTGTTGTTGGCAGCCTGAACCTTGATTATGTAACTCGAGTTGAACGTCATCCTAAACCGGGTGAAACGGTACTGGGTTCTGACTTAGAGCTTCATCCGGGTGGTAAGGGCGCGAATCAGGCGGTGGCGGCGGCTCGAGCAGGGGCGAAAGTGCGGATGGTTGGTTGTCTTGGCTCAGACATGGCAGGTAGTTTGCTGCGTGGCAATCTTGAACGTGAAGGGGTGGACACCAGCAGTTTACAAACCTTAGAAACTGCGACTGGTTCGGCTTTTATTACGCTCAATACAGCAGGACAGAACACGATTGTCGTTTCTCAGGGTGCAAATGGCAAATTACGACCATCAGACCTGCGGGTTCAAACCTTCTCGGATGCCAAATTGGTCTTAATTCAACTCGAGATTCCACTCGAGACCGCAGTGGCAGCCGCGAAACTCGGGCGGGTGGCTGGGGCGCGAGTGGTCTTAAACCTTGCACCTGCCCAAGCCCTCGAGCCACATCAATTGCGCGATGTGACCACACTGGTGGTCAATGAAACCGAAGCGGGGGTGCTGCTCGGGCGAGCGCCGCAAAACATTAAAGAAGCACTGCTCGAGGCGCAAGCCCTGCGTGAACTTGTACCCGAAGCAATTATTACGCTTGGTGTAAATGGCGCAGTCTATGCCAACAGTGCTGGAGAAGGGCATGTGCCAAGTTTTCCAGTCAAAGTTGTGGACAGCACCGCCGCCGGGGATGCCTTTATCGGCGCATTCGCGGCTGCTCTAGTCGAGGATGCCTCACTCGAGGAGGCAGTCCAGCGTGGTGTGGCAGCCGGAGCATTGGCTTGTACCCGAATTGGCGCTCAGCCGAGTTTGCCATTTGAATCCGATGTGGACAAGCTCTTGAAAAGTCGCTAGTGTTTCAGCGACTAGCTTCTAGTTTTTAGCTAAAGACTAGAAGCTAGAAGCTAATTTAGCCTCGGTGTTTCTCGAGGAAAATCACTTGAATTAAGGCTAAAGCAATCAGGCGCTCATCGTTGCCTGTCGCAGCTTCGGCAGTCATTTGTTCTAAGGTAAAGTGACTTTCTAAGATACTGCGTTTCTTGGTGATGCGGTACAAAACCGTGCCACTCGAGTCGGTCATTAAATAACGCGGGTTGATAAACATAGCAATAACAAAACCGACCAAGGGAATTTCGTCTACCAAGGCATCCAGCACTTTAATCCACGGGTTTTCTTCGCGGACAGTTAAAATAGTTTGGTCGGTTGAATCAGCAATATCGTATTGGGTGCGCCAAAGACTCCGCATTCCAGCCGCTTTGACTGCGCCAACAGGGGCATTATCGGCAAGGCGGGTGATTTTATGGACTGCCCGAAAACCAATCACCCGGTCTGCCATCATTTTGTAAAGCGGGACTTTTTTGGCTTCATCGGCAAAAACCGTGGTTTCTTCGCGTAACGTAAAACCTTTTTGTTTGACTTGCAACATTAACGCCCCGCTCGAGTCACGCACCGTGACTTCCGGAGAAAGTGCCAAGAGCTTAAAGGTCGCAGTCAGTGGATAATTAATTGCCATAAGCGCATTCTACCCGTAAACTCGAGAAATGCGAATTGCCTTACTTTCAGATACGCACGGATTTATGGATTTAGAAATTTTAGAACACTGCCAAGAAGCAAGCGAAATCTGGCACGCCGGTGATATTGGTTCTCGAGCCGTCATCACCCAACTCGAGAGCCTGAAAAAACCAATTGTTGCTGTCAGTGGCAACATAGATAATCACGCGCTGCAACTCGAGTACCCAGAAGACCAGCAATTTACTAAAGAAGGGGTGCGGGTTTGGATGCGCCACATTGTCGGGCATCCCAAACGCTATAACCCAGAAATTCTCGAGGTTCTACGCCAGCCAGCCCAGCGCCCGCAATTACTGATTTGTGGTCATTCGCATATCCTCGAGATTGCCCGTGATGCTTACGGGGTGCTGTACATCAACCCCGGGGCAGTTGGACATCATGGGGTACATCAAAAACGCACGATGGTACGGTTTAGTCTCGAGAACGGCAAAGTTTTGAATGTCGAAGCGATTGATTTTGGCACTCGAGGACGCAAGGCAAAGAATTCAAATCCATAATTTTAAGGTGATAATTTCAAAACCACGCATCTCGAGGGTCACGGCTTGGTTGACAATCTCGAGTTCTTGTAAGTCTTGCTCTAAGAAATTGATAACCGAAACTCGGACTGCCTTAAAATTGCCAACCTTGAAAGGTTGTGTAATGTGCTGCCCGTTTAATTCGTAGAATCGTAGAATCAAGGCTTGGTCGGTTCGGCTTTTGTACATTGCACTGCACATTAGACCATCGGTACGAGCAAGCACTTCTAAGGCGCTCAGTATTTGACTGTGCATGGATAACCCGCGTTGTGCTGCCGTTTCGAGTGGCAAGAACGGGGTTAATACGGGGTCGCCGAGGTAATCTAGCAAATACGTAAATTCGTGTTCGCCCATATCGGCACTTGGGTCTGGATAGATTGTGCCACGCAGTAAAGACATGGTGATTAAATTGTCCCGCACGGCAAAACCGTATTTGCAGTCATTCAGCAGCACCATACTTTTTAAGCCTTCTTGCAACAGCACAAAGCGCTGGCTAGGAACTTCAAAAGCCGCCATCTCGAGGGCGGTATTGGCTCGAGTTGGGTGTTGCACCACCCCAAAAGCAGTTTCAAAAAAAGCCGTTTGCCCATGCACTGCCATCGGAAATTCAGCGCGTAGCATGATTCGTTTTTCTTGCCAAAAAACCTTATTTTTGACTTCAACCCCTGTGTGCAATAGCCTAAATTCTTGTTCAAAGCTCGAGTCTCGCCAATGATGGATGACGCGAACACCCGTTTCGGACGGTATAAATTCTACACGGCTTTCGATGGTTTGGCTACTCGGTGGGTTGACATCCCAAGCCTCCCATTCCCTTGGCACATCACGCTGGTAGGTCAGGGTACAAGGTGCGGCAATGTATTCGATGTTGCGGTAGGTTTCATGAATAGACTCTAGCCACCCCGAGGCGTTAATCGTGGCGGTGGTCGTCGAGCCTTGCAACTTGTACCCACCATTCTCGAGTGGAACAACTTCTATTTCTATTCGTTCGGCTTCGGCAGAATCCTCAATCACATGCTCGAGTAAAGCTCGCAAAGCACCTTTTTTTGGTGCAGAGTCTCGCAACGACGTGGTTTCTTGTAAGGCTGTTTCCAAGGCAGTATGGGCATCCTTGTAGACTTCCCTGATACTCGAGCCGGGCAGAATGTCATGGAATTGATGCAGCAATAAAGTTTTCCACAAACCTTCAAGTTGCGCCTGTGGATAAGTTTCACCTTCGAGCCAAGCCAGTGACCACAGCACTTCTGTCTCGAGCAGCCGATGCTCTGACATGCGGTGCAGTTTCTTGATTTTGGCTTGGGTGGTTAGCGTTCCACGGTGCAACTCGAGGTACATTTCACCTTTCCAGATTGGTAAATCGGTCGGTAGCTTGTTGTAGAATTCATCTACTCTGGTCATCTCGAGTTTTGGCATGGCAGGGTACTGTTGCAGTCGGGCATAACTCTCTAAGTGTTCGCGGCTTGGACCTCCGCCACCATCGCCGTACCCAAAAGACAGTAAACTTTGAGGCGCGGTATTATGCTTTAACCAAGCTGGACTGCCTTTGCCCTTAAAATTTCGCCATGTCTCGAGGATGCTTTTAGGGTCTAAAAGCGCGTTGTAACTGTCAAACTTATTCCAAAAACAATGCGCCAGAACTTTTGAACCGTCTAAGCCCTGCCAAATAAATAAATCGTGGGGGAATTCGGAGGTTTCATTCCAACGCAATTTGGTGGTAAAAAACGAATTCATCCCGCCTAAACGCAGCAATTGCGGCAATTGTGGATTAAAACCAAAGGTGTCTGGCAACCAAGCCACGGTGTTGATACGCCCGAATTTTTCTAAGAAATACTGTTGACCAAACATAATTTGTCGCACCCAAGATTCACCATTTAGCATCTGACCATCGGGTTCGACCCACATCCCGCCAATCGTTTCCCAGCGTCCCTCAAGAACTCGGGCTTTGACTTGCTCGAAAAGTACAGGGTCGTCCTGCTCGAGCCACGCATAGGCTTGGGCGCTGGACTGATTAAACCTAAAATCTGGATAGCGATTCATTAAATCCAGCACCGTTGCAAAAGTACGTTTTATTTTACGCCGTGTTTCAGAAACCGTCCAAAGCCATGCCAAATCAATATGGGCATGACCACTTAGTGCCAAACTGCCTTGTGGTGGATACAAGACTTTTATTTTATCTAAGTGTACTTGTAATTGTTCTCGAGCCGAATTCAGACCCTCGAGATATACTGCCCCCAGTGGTTTTAATTCTGGAATTTTAGGCAGACTCCATAAAATACTGCGCTCAAATGGTGTGCCAAGTGTGCCATGCAGCAACCTCGAGAGGTATTCGGTAGCATTACTTGTCCAAGGTAAAGTTTGTAGCACATCCTCGGCGGCAGCCAATAAAAGTGGTACAACCTCGTGCGAATCAAGCGTCAGGCAAACCTGATGCAGTGCTTCTAAATCACCCAAGAATGCTCGAATCTCGAGATGCGGCGCAACCAAATGCGCCCGCGCCAAACTGGGCGAATCGTTTCTCGAGCCAAATAAACCCTTTGGAACGACATCTACTTTTACTGTAAATGATTCCTTACCCACGGCTGACTCGAGTATTAGAAATGCTTTATGGAACGGATTCAAACCGCCACGAAAAACAATCCCACTCGAGTTTGTAATTTCAACGAAACCCTCGCCACCAAAATCAAGCTCGAGTTCGACTGGAAAACCTGCCAAAGAATTTGGCACAACCACATTGGCTTCAAAGCGCACCGCACCTTGCGTATGGGTGTCGTAGCCGTGTGTGCCATCCGAAAAGCCCCATGAATCCCCTAAACGCATTGCTCGAGAATTCATATTTGGTTGAGTCAAGACCCATTCGAGAACTGGGAACTCCAACGCCACCCGCCATGCCGAGAGTTCAAGCATTTGCCGTTCAAGCAAACGCAAACGCTGCAAAATTGTTAATTGCCACATGGTCTTAGTCTAACAAGTTATGATGCCGCATGGCTCGAGAATCAAAAATATACTTAGTATTCAGCACAAAAAGTAACCCCTCACCAACTCCCCCACTCGCGCTTTCCTTCCCAAGGTTTTTATGAGTTGGATTGCTTATGCACGGGCTTATCCGGCGGTGGCGGGTCATTCGGTTGTGGGTAATGTTCGGGTAAAACGCAATGTCGGTGGTGGGACGGTGGCAGCAAGGGATATTATTGTCTATCTTCCGCCTAGTTACGCTAAAATTAAAACGGCGCACTATCCTGTGTTGTACATGCACGATGGGCAGAATTGTTTTGACAATAAAACCAGTTACTCGGGGGAATGGGCAGCCGATGAAGCCGCCGAACGACTGGCTAAGCGTGGTCTCGAGTGTATTATTGTGGCTGTGCCGAACGCTGGGGTGGCTCGGATTGATGAGTACGGTCCTTGGTTTGAAGCTAAAATTAAATTACCAAGCATTAACGGTGGGGCAGGTGGTCGGGCAAGCGAGTACCTTGATTATCTGGTGAATGTGGTTAAACCGCTTGTAGACTTGAGTTTTCGTACCCTAACCGAGGCTCGTTTTACAGGTGTGGCGGGTAGCAGTATGGGTGGAATCATGAGTTTGTATGCGCTCTTGGAGGCATCCGATATTTTTGGTTTTGCTGCCTGCTTCTCGAGTGCCTTTTGGGTCGGTAAGAATGGGTTATTAAAGCATGTGCAGACCCACATTGCCCCAAATACGCGGATTTACTTGGACTGTGGTCATCGTGAAGGTGGGCAGTCTAAGGACAGTAAATCGTATCTCGAGGACAGTCGAAAGATTGCAGGGATGCTGGTTTCACAAGGCTGTTATGATTTGGTTTTTTTGGAGGACGAAACAGGGGTGCATTCGGAATCCGAGTGGCGTAAGCGTTTCCCCGCCATGCTCGAATGGTTTTTGAATCCGCGTCGAAAACCCAAAGCTGATATGTGGCTGAAGAACCCAAACTGAAAAGGAGAAAAATAATGGCGAATGTTGAATCGTTTAATCTTGACCACACCAAAGTACAAGCCCCTTATGTGCGCTTAGCGGGTCGGCACATCACCAAACACGGCGACACCATCACCAAATTCGATTTACGGCTTGCCCAACCAAATCAAAGCGCCCTCGAGACTGGGGCAATGCACACCTTAGAGCATTTGCTGGCGGGTGGTTTACGTGACCATTTAAGCGGCGTGATAGACCTTTCGCCAATGGGTTGCCGCACAGGGTTTTATCTTGTCCATGAGGGCGAAATCAGTGTTGATAACGTAAAAACAGCGCTCGAGAAAACCTTGGCTGGGGTAGCAGAAATTGTTCATATTCCGGGCGTGTCTGAACTTGAATGCGGTAATTACCGTGACCATAACCTCGAGTCGGCGCAGTTTTGGGCAAAAACCACACTAGAACATGGTTTTCGGGTGCAAGAAACGATTAAAATCCCAGAAGGAAGCTCGAGCCAGTAAAACTTATTTTTTGCTGACAGCACACCCAAAACCAGCTGTTTTGCGATCATTTTGGTACTGTGCGCCCATGCCTTTATTGGCTAGGGTCTGTTCGGTCAAAGGCACAACACAAGACAGTTGTTCGGTGCTGGAAATTTGAAAAACCATCACCAGGTTTTTACGATCACTCGGCACAACCCCAGAACCTGCCAAAGCTGGGGTTGTGGTTTTGAATGTAGCGTAAACCCAGTTGGTTTTGTCTAAGCGTGGTGTTCCAGTCAAAGAAAAATCAAAAGCGATTTCTTTTGGAGCATTAAAAACCACCTTCCAAACTTCATCCGATTTGAGTGGGAAGTCAAAATTGAATTTTGAAACAAAAGCAGGACTACAAGAAGCAAGGAACAACGCCAAAGCAACACCAACAAACCATTTCATTGCTCGAGAATACCGCAATTCTTAGCGCTGTGTGGGTTGTCCCAATAAACCCGCTTCGGGGTTTAGCATCAGGGTGCGCCAAGTTCCAGTTTCGAGTGAATAGGTAATTGCTCCATCTCGGTCGGTGCGAAATGCCAGTGGTTGGTACGGTTTTAGGCGTTCCAGAACATCTTTGCTTGGGTGTCCGTAAGTGTTGTCTGCGCCGCTCGAGACCACCACAGCTTTGGGTGTGGTACGACGCAAAAGTGTTTG
>JANNEE010000792.1:0-4902 GCA_031388325.1 Deinococcales bacterium | reverse complement strand
AAGTGCTTAAGTTTTGTACTGCTCGAGAATGCCTCGGCTCGAGTTGCGTCTGGCTCAGAAAACCCCAGAATCTCGATATTTGGAGTGCGTTGCAAAATATCGGCAAAGCCATCGGCGTGGACATGGGCGGTACTTAAAATTCCAATACGAAGGGTTTTCATAAGTTCACCACTAAATTGCTGCCCAAGGATTCACGTACTGCCAAACCGACTTTTAGGGCAGTCAGGGCATCTTCGGGCGTGACTAAAAATGGTGAATTGGTCTCGAGGGCATGTTTGACATGGGCAATTTGCAAATGGTACGGGTCTGCTCCACCACTTAAAACAGGCAGCCCAACGGAGGCAATGCTCTGTGCTACTGGCGGCAAAAAACTCTGGACACTGTTTGCATCATCTGAGCGCCATTCGATTACACCATCTGTGCCAGCCACATCAAAACCAGTCCGAAAGACACCTTTGGGGTACGCCCATGCCCCCTCGAGATGGGCGATTGCACCACTGGCAAAACGCAGTGTGGCAAGGACGACATCGCCTTTGGCATCGGGATGGAGGCTGCGAGAGCTACGCGCAAAAACCCGTGTCACCAGACCAGCGCCTGCCAGACCAGCAAACCAATTTGCCACATCAAAATCATGCACCATTAAATCCAGTGGCACACCGCCTGAACGGGTTTCGTCCAAAAACCAATTATCACCTTCTTTGGCGGGTTGATAGCCAGCCCGTTTTAAGCGCATTGTACCAAGCGCCCCAATTTCGCCTCGAGCGATACTAGCAGCCGCCGTTTGGTATTGTTCAAAAAAACGCACCACATGGGCAATAAAAAGGCGCACACCTGCTTTTTGACAGCTTTCAAGCATGGTGGTTGCATCTTCTAAAGTCAGTGCCATTGGTTTTTCGCACACCACATGCTTACCAGCCTTAGCAGCCAAAAGCGTAAACTCGAGATGCTGCGGGGTCGGTAAACAAATATCCACCACATCTGCCAATTCAAGCAGTTCTGGGAGGCTGCAAACCTTGGCGTTGTGTTCTCGAGCCAGCCGCTCGGTTTGGGCAGTGTTTTGGTCATAGAGTGCCACGACCTCCGCCCCAGCCGCTCGCCAAGCCGCCAAATGCACCTGCCCCATTAAGCCCAAACCAATTATTCCTATTCGCATTATCTTTAGTATACCTACTTGCGAACCCTACAAGAGCAGCAGTAGACTACAGCCTCAAAACAAATAGGAGGCTTATGAAAAAAGCAGCAACCGTGGCATTTTTATTGGCAACAGGCGCAATTTTAGGTGGTTTGGCATTATCGCAAGATAAAACCAAAATCAGCATCGAATCTTGGCGCAACGATGACCTAAAAATTTGGCAAACTCAAATTATTCCAGCTTTTAACAAAAAATTCCCGAATATCGAAGTGGTTTTTGCACCGAGCGCCCCAACCGAGTACAACGCGGCACTGGATGCAAAACTGCAAGCGGGAAGCGCTGGCGACTTAATAACTTGTCGCCCATTTGATAAGAGCCTCGAGTTATTCGCCAAAAAACAACTCGACGCGCTCGACGGCTTAAAAGGCATGAGCAATTTTTCGAGCGTCGCTAAAAGCGCTTGGCAAACCGACGATGGCAAAAGCACTTTTTGCTTACCAATGGCAAGTGTGATTCACGGCTTTATTTACAATAAAAAAATCTTTACAGAATTAAAGCTGTCTGTGCCAAAAACCGAAGCCGAAATGTTTAGCTTACTCGAGAAAATCAAGAGCAACGGTAAGTACGCCCCGCTTGTGATGGGAACAAAAGACCAATGGGAAAGCGCCACCATGGGCTACCAGAACATCGGACCTAACCATTGGGGCGGCGAAACAGGGCGTTTGGGACTGATTAAAGGCACAGCCAAGTACAACACTGGAGGTTTCTTAAAAGCCTTTGAATCGCTTGGCAAATGGAAAATTTACTTGCCTAAAGGCTACCAAGCCATTGCTTACCCAGATGCTCAGAACCTCTTTAGCCTCGGTAAAGGCGCGATATACCCAGCCGGTTCTTGGGACATCAGCACTTTCAGAGCCGCAAAAATGGACATTGGTGCATTCAAAGCCCCTGCTCCAGCCGGAAGTAAAAAATGCTATATCTCTGACCACACCGACATCGGTATTGGCTTAAACGCCGCCAGCCCAAACAAAGACGCAGCCAAAACCTTTTTAGAGTGGATGAGCAGCGACGAATTCGCCAGTATTTACAGCAACGCCCTACCGGGATTTTTTAGCTTAAACAGCAAAGCCAAAGTTAAACTAACCGACCCAGTAGCCCAAGAATTTGTCTCATGGCGCGGACAATGCGAAAGCACCATCCGCAGTGGCTACCAAATTTTATCTAGGGGAACACCGAACAACGAAAATGACCTTTGGGCAGCCAGTGCGGCTGTCTTAAACGGCACAAAAACCGCTAAACAGGCGGCGGACGAAGTGCAAAAAGGCTTAGACAGTTGGTACAAGCCCGCCAAGTAAGCTGGCTCGAGACATTTAAGGGGCAGAAATGCCCCTCTTTTTGTTCAATAAGAATCAATAATGTCTAAAAAATTCCCTTTTCACATTCTGGTTTTTACTGCCCCAGCCGTGCTTTTATACTCGGTATTTATGATTTATCCGCTTTTTGATAGTTTGCGCTTATCGTTATTTGCACAGGGCTTAGATTTCAAGCCAGTCTTTGTGGGTTTAGAAAATTACCATAAACTCTTAACCGATGAACGCCTTGCGCCAACGCTTTGGAATGCAGTCCAGAATAATGCTGTATTCTTTGTGATTCACATGGTTTTGCAAAATCCAATTGGATTGGGCTTGGCGGTTTTACTCAATAGCAAAATACGCGGCAGCAGTTTTTACCGCAGCCTGATTTTTATTCCGACCGTGCTTTCGGTGGTGCTGGTTGGTTTATCTTGGCGGATGATTTTATCGCCAATTTGGGGCATCGCCGAAGGTGCATTGGGGGTTTTTGGTTTACAAAGTTGGTATCAGCCTTGGCTTGGTCTCGAGAATTCCGCCCTTTTAACGGTTTCTTTGATGAGTGTTTGGCAGAACGTCGGTATTCCAATGATGCTGTTTTTGGCGGCGCTGGTGCGTATCCCCGAGGAACTGCTCGAGGCGGCTCGAGTAGATGGGGCTTCTTTTTGGACTATTTTTTGGCGGATTCAATTTCCACTGATTTTGCCAGTCGTCGGGATTGTAACGGTGCTAACTTTTGTTGGCAATTTTAATGCTTTTGACTTGGTGTACGCTTCACAAGGCGCTTTAGCAGGACCTGACTTTAGTACCGATTTATTGGGGACTTTTTTTTACCGTACTTTCTTTGGTTTTCAGTTGCAAAGCGGTAATCCGTACCTTGGGGCAAGCATTGCTGGGGTAATGCTGCTGATTATTCTGGGTGGTTTGTTGTTTTACTTATTTACCTTTGTGCGCCGCGTTGAACAGGTGGAATACTGATGATTGCTACACAGGTGGAATACGTTTCCCTACAGGTAAAATACTGATGATTTCCCTACAGGTAAAATACTGATGAAAAACATCAAATGGAATGTCTTAGCCATTCATGCAGTGCTGCTTTCTTATACTGCCCTTGCTTTATTTCCAACCCTGTTGATGCTGCTTAATTCCCTCAAATCTCGAGAGGCGATTTTTGGTAGTCCATTGGCATTACCCACGCCGCAAACTTTTGATTTAAGTGGCTATCAAACAGTTTTCTCGAGTGCTAGGTTTGATTTGTATTTCTTAAATAGTGTACTCGTCACCACAGGTTCTTTGACCCTGATTCTGCTTGTCTCCAGTGGAGCGGCTTGGGCTTTGGCGCGGTACGAATTTAAGGGCAGTACATTACTTGGTTTGTACTTATCGCTGGGGATTATGGTTCCAATTCGACTTGGCACAATTAGTTTATTAAAACTGATGGTTGCCTTAAAACTTACCAATACCTTGTGGGCGTTAATTCTGGTCTATACCGCCGGCGGGATTCCACTCGCGGTCTTTATTCTGACGCAGTTTTTTAAGCAAGTCCCGCGTGAACTCGAGGACGCTGCCAAGATGGATGGTGCGTCTGACTACCAAATTTTTTGGTTGTTGCTGCCCTTGGTGCGCCCCGCCCTTGGAACAGTCGCGGTCTTTAACATGATTCCAATTTGGAATGACTTGTGGTTTCCCTTAATTCTAGCCCCAAGCGAGAAAAGTAAAACCGTTATCTTGGGCGCACAAATTTTCTTAGGGCAGTTTATCAACGACTGGAACGCAGTTTTGGCGGCTTTAACACTGGCTATTATGCCGATTATGATTCTTTATATTATTTTTTCCAAACAACTGATTCGCGGTTTAACCCAAGGTGCAGTCAAGTAAAGAAATAACCTTTAGCACAACGCGACTGTACTTTTTGTGCTAATTTTAGGCTGTGTATTGTACAATAGTTGCAGTTAAACACAACAAGGAGGCATTATGAAAAAATGGTTATTGATTTTCGTAGCGATTCTGGGTTTCTCGAGTCTAGCCGGCGCTCAACGCTTCTCTATCGGTGGGGGCATTAGTGGTTCGGCAGGCAGCGACATCGCCAGTACCCTGACCTTTAATGTGATTTTAGGCATTCAAGACCTTGCCCGAATTGGACCGATTGGCGTGGATGGTCGGGTAGAACTCGAGGGGCAATTCTTTGGCAGTAGTATTGCTATTGGTGCTGGTGCTGCCGCTTTAGCCACATTTCAAGTCACCACGTTTACCATTTACGGTGGACCTTCGGTGTTTTTACCAATTACGCCGTCTGGCGCTCTACAAATTGGTGCAATTGCGGGGGTGCGTTACCAAATTGCTTTGGGCTTATCGGCATACGGTGAGTTAAAACTGCGTTTCACTAATCCGCTTTTCTGGCGACTTGGCTTTGGTGTAAGT
>JANNEE010000786.1:0-5820 GCA_031388325.1 Deinococcales bacterium | reverse complement strand
GTGAAAGCCTGATTAGCAACCACTTTCAGAGCTTAATCGCTCGGCGCTTACAAGATTTTTCTGCCACTGCCAGCACCAAACTCGAGTTTAACCCCACCGATTCACAACAGATGGCTGGACTTGCGATGTTTTACGACAGTCAGCATTGGGTGTATTTGCGGGTCTCAAAGGACGAAATCCTAGGTAAAACCCTGAGTATTCTGGTCTTGGACGCAGGTGTTTATTCTGAGCCACTGGCGCAAGAAGTTGCCATAGAAGGCGCGATGTATTTACGGGTTATTGTCGAACGCCACAGCTTTCACTTTGCTTACTCGAGTGATGGCGTAATTTGGATGCGAATCGGCGGGGACTTTGAAACCTACAAACTGTCCGACGATTACTGCAATGGGTTATCATTTACAGGTGCATTTATTGCCCTTTGTGTCCAAGATTTGGCTGGCACAAAATTACATGCCGACTTTGATTACTTTGAATATCAAGCCGATATTTAAGAAAGGAAACCATGTCCGAACCCGTTTCAATAGGCATAGACTTAGGCACAAGTGGGGTAAAAATTATTGCTCTGGATACCAAAGGCGTAAGGGTTGCCGAAAGCAGCGCTACTTACCCCCTCTTGACCCCCCAACCCGGCTGGACTGAACAACACCCCAGCGATTGGTTAGAAGGGGTTAGAACTGCCCTAAAAGCCTTGACAAACCAACTTGGGGACAAGTACACCACAATTGCGATAGGTGTGGCTGGACAAATGCACGGCGCGGTATTCTTAGACTCGAGCCTGAAGGTGATTCGTCCTGCACCACTCTGGAACGACCAACGCACCAATGCGGCTTGCCTTGAAATCGAAACCGCGATTCCACGTTTAGAACTGATTCAACGCACGGGCAACCCTGCGGTGACAGGTTTTCAACTGCCTAAACTGCTTTGGTTACGCAGCAACGAACCCGAACATTACGCCAAAGTACGCCATGTCTTACTGCCCAAAGATTACCTCAATTTTGCTTTAACTGGTCAAATCGCTTCTGACCCCTCGGATGCCAGTGGGGTTGGCGCACTCAACCTTGCCAAACTCGAGTGGGACAGCGATATTCTTAACGCCTTAAAACTAGACTCGAGCCTCTTTCCAAACATTCAAGCCTCGCATAGTGTGGTTGGGCAACTGACCAGCACTTGGGCGCAAACCACTGGACTGCCAACTGCAATTCCTGTGGTGGCTGGGGCTGGGGACAACGCTGGCGCACAAATCGGTTTGGGGGTCTCGAGCAAAAAACCGGGTTTAGGCAGTGTTAGCCTCGGCACAAGCGGTGTGATTGTCGTGCCGCTCGAGCAACCGATTTCTGAACCCAACGGACGGGTTCATTTATTTTGCCACGCCGACGGTGGCTACTTTTTCTTGGGTTGTACCCTCAGTGCGGCTGGCAGTTTGCAGTGGTTCAGAGACACCCTTGCCAAGAATGTTCCATTTGATGAATTGATGCAGGAAGCTGCCAATGTGCCTAGCGGCTCGGACGGCGTGACCTTTATGCCCTATTTGGCTGGAGAACGCAGCCCGCACCTGAACCCAGACTTGCGTGGTGCATGGTTAGGCTTAAGCCTCGCCCACACTCGAGGACACATGACCCGCGCTATTCTTGAAGGGGTCGCTTTTAGTCTGCGTGAAACCTTAGAGGTGATGAACCCAATTGCTAAAGCTGAAAAACTCCTGTCGGTTGGTGGCGGTACACGCTCTAACCTTTGGCTTGGCATTATTGGCAATGCGCTTGGTGTGCCACTCGAGAAACCCGCCCTTGAGGAAGGACCGGCTCGGGGCGCTGCCATTCTTGGCTTGGTCGGGGCTGGGGTGTACCCCAGTGTAGCCAGTGCGCTGGAAGCCACCGCGCCAAGTTCTACGCCAATCAATATTATTCATGACTCGAGTTTAGAAGCTGCTTTTGCCCAATATAAAAAAGGATTTGCTGCCAGCCGCTCGATGATTTGAATGACCACAAGTGACATGTTAGACTCAGCACCATGATACGAGGTGTACGCGGCGCAACCACCGTCAAAGAAAACAGTTCAGAAGCTATTTTTGCAGCAACCAAAGAATTACTGGTCGAAATGCTTGATGCAAATAACATCTGTCAAAATGCCAACACGCCAACACTGGAAGAATTAGAAGAAGTATGCAGCATTATGTTTACTGTAACACACGACCTAAACGCCGCTTTTCCAGCCGAAGCTGCCCGCAACGGACTGGGTATGAAATTTGTGCCACTCTTAAACGCCCTCGAGATTGACGTACCCAACCGTTTAGAACGAGCTATCCGAGTGATGATGCACATTAATACCAACAAAGCCCAACGCGAAATTAAACATATTTACTTGCGTGGTTCAACGGTGCTGCGTCCAGACCTCGAGAGCGCCCAGTAATTACGGACGTTCGTATCTGTGGCTTCACGGTACAATACAAATCATGAAAGCCCCAACCTTCAGCTTACCCGACCAAAATAACACCTTGCACAACTTAAGCCAGTACCAAGGACATTGGCTGGTGCTGTATTTCTATCCCAAGGATGACACTCCGGGGTGTACCAAAGAAGCCTGTTCTTTCCGCGATGGCTTAGGGAATCTCCAAGCCCTTGGTGCAACCGTGCTAGGAGTCAGTGCCGATGATGTGGACAGCCACGGCAAATTTGCCAAGAAGTACGAATTAAACTTTCCGCTTCTTGCCGATGCCAATGCTGAGCTTGCCAAAAGTTATGGGGCTTATGGCGAAAAAAACATGTACGGCAAAATCTTTACAGGCATTTTGCGCTATACCTTTTTAATCAATCCGGACGGCGAAATTGTTAAGACTTGGAAGAAAGTTCAAACCGAAACCCACGCCCAGGAAGTTGAAAAAGTATTGCGAGAGGCACAACAAGCATGAATCCCGAGACTGGATTTTTGGAAAGACTAAAAGAACAAGCTGGAATAAAGGCTGTTGACTACATAGAAACTGGCATGACGGTCGGCTTAGGCACGGGCAGCACCGCTAAACACGCGATTCTCGAGTTGGGACGGCGCTTAAAAGCTGGGCATTTAGCCGATATTATTGGGGTTGCCACCAGTCTCGAGTCAGAAAAACTGGCGCTCGAGTGCGGTATTCCCCTTATGGAACTTTCGGCAGCAGGAGTAGACCTTGCGATAGACGGCGCAGATGAAATAGACCCAAATTTAGAGTTAATTAAGGGCGGCGGTGGGGCGTTGGTGCGCGAAAAACTGGTCGAGTTTAACGCCAAACGTTTTATTGTCGTGGCAGACCACAGCAAACTTGTGCCGTACCTTGGTTATAAATGGGCTGTGCCGGTCGAAATTATGCAGTGGGGTTCTCGAGCCACGATGGTTAAACTGGCAGATATTGCGCCGCAAGTCCAAGTGCGTTTAAGAATGCGGGATGGACAAGCAGTGCTGTCGGACAATCATAATTTTATTGCCGACTGCAAATTTAGAGAAATTCTCGAGCCTAGGGAACTCGATGCTCGAATGCGCCATATCCCCGGTGTGGTCGGTACTGGTTTATTTGTCGGTTATGCCGATATGGCAATTATTGCTGGATTAAACGGACTCGAGATTTTTAAGCGCTAAACTGAATACCTGCCTAGATTTTTCTCGAGTAGCCCACGACCCACAAATTTAAGCTCTAAGTGGGTCACTCGTCTAGGAGGAAAGAGGCAGTTTCTTCAGCTTAGAATCAGTTAGTGATTGTAGACTCTGTGGTATGAGTTACTGTTTCACCAAAAAAAGTTGTTGCGCTCTTGCCTGAGTTTCGTATTCTGGTTGCCGACGATGAACCACGGATTCGCAGTTTTTTGCGACGTGGACTGAGCTTAGAAGGCTACGATGTCCTCGAGGCAGATTCTGGCGTTACGGCTGTCGAACTGACCCGAATTGCTAAACCAGACCTGATTATTCTTGACTGGATGATGCCCGGTATGGATGGTCCAGAAGCCCTGCGGCAAATTCGCAAGGCTGGCAGTATCATTCCGATTGTTTTTATGACTGGTCGAGATGGTTTGGCAGAAGAAGGAATGGCGCTAGGGGCAACTGATTATTTTCATAAGCCGATAGAATTTAATTTGCTGCTCGAGAAGATAAAAACTTTTTTACCAAGTAAACTTATTCTGGCATAAGCGGTAAGCGCAACACCGCCGTTGTACCAACGCCAACCGAACTCTCGAGCCAAAGTTTGGCATGGTGCTGTTCGGCAATCCAGCGAGCAATTGGTAAGCCCAGCCCAGTACCACCCGTCTGGCGTGAGCGCGAAGTATCGGTGCGGTAAAAACGTTCAAACACCCGCTCGAGTTCTTCGGGAGCAATGCCTTGTCCACTATCCGAAACCCGCAATTCGGCGTGGTCGGCAAGGTTTTGCAAACTCAAGCTGACCTTTCCACCTTCTGGTGAGTATTTCATGGCGTTATCAAGCAGAATCAGCACCAATTGCTTAAGTTTATTGGCATCGCCAAGCACCAAAGCCGACTCGATTGTACCCAGTTCGAGTTGATTTTGAACATCCAAGTGGGTTGCCCCTTTTAAGGTTACTGAAACCAGCACTGATAATTCAAGTGGCTCGAGCCGTAGACCGTCACCAGCATCGCCTCGGGCTAACGCCAATAAATCGTTGGCGAGGTTTGCCAAGCGGGTGGCTTCACGGGCGGCATCGCTGATGGCTTCTTGGCGGTCTTGGCTGAGCATGTCCGGGAAGCGTTCTAAGACCTCGAGATTGCCCTGAATGACCGCCAAGGGAGCGCGTAACTCGTGGGCGGCATCGGCTAAAAAACGCTGTTGGCTTTCGGCAAGGACGCGCAGTTTTTCTTTGGTTTCGGCAACCAAAATTTCGGTGTTGTGGCGGTCGGTCACATCACGAAAAAAGACCGTGATACCGTTTTCGACTGGCACGACCCGAACCTCAAATTGGGCGGACAGGGCTGGGTAATACGCCTCGAGGTCTACCGTCACCCGTTCGGTCATGACTTTTTTGTAACCCGTTTCAAAGACTGTGCCAAGCACTTCTGGGAAAACCACCCAATAGTTATGACCAACCATATTTTGCAGCGATTGCTGGGCTAAGCGTGCGCCGTTGGCATTGATATAACTAATTGTCCAGTCAAAATCTATTGCCATTAAACCGTCGGCTAGGCTTTCAAAAACCGTTTCGGTCTGGCGTTGTAAACGCTCACGCTCGAGTTCGGCTCGTTTTAAGGCATCCATCTCGAACAACACCAGCACTGCGCCGTCTATCTGGTTTTCTAGGCTGTAATAGGGACGAACCCGCAATAAAAACCAGCGCCCATCGCGGTCGCGGATTTCGTGGTCGGTTGGTTGCTGCTGCTTAACAACCGCCAAAACAAGTTCTTCTAAATTAGGCAAGTTCAACAAAAAGCTCAGCCGACTGACCGGCTGCCCAAGGTCGCTGCCACGCAGTCCCAAGGTGCTTTCGGCTTGTGGGGTAAAACGTTGCACCGCCAAGTCCAAACTGACCGCCACTATGGCGAGTTCGGCACTGGCTTGAAAATTGGTCAAGACGGTATTTAAGCGCCCCAGTTCGCTGTTGCGGGTGGTCAGTTCTTCGTTTAGAGTCTGCATTTCTTCGTTGGTGGACTCGAGTTCTTCTTTGGCGGTCTCGAGTTCTTCGTTCAGGCTTTGGAGTTCTTCGCTCGAGGATTGCATTTCGGCATTGGTGGCTTGGAATTGTTCGCTTTCGTCTTCGTTTTGGCGCTGGATAAAACGCAGGTATTCGCGTGAATCTAAGAGTTCGCGGTTTAGGTCTTCGATTTGGCGGCTTTGGGTTGGCGGCTGGGGGTC
>JANNEE010000778.1:0-3151 GCA_031388325.1 Deinococcales bacterium | reverse complement strand
CATGACCTACTACGATTTACGAAGCGACAACTGGACATCAGGCAATTACTTTATTATTCATAACTGGTGGCATTATGCGCTTTTTGCACTCGAGGCTGGGGATACAACTCGAGTATTACAGATTTTTGATGCAGTCTTGTTCAATGCCGACAATGGTGGGCTTGCCTTGCAGTTATTAGATGCCAGTGCGCTTTTATGGCGCTTACGGCTCGAGGGATACCGTGAAGAAGCACGGTTTGTAAGCCTAGCGGTGAAGTGGTTGCATCGCATCGAACCTGCCTATTATGCTTTTAACGACATGCACGCGGTGATGGCTTTGGTTGGGGCGGGTTGGTTTGAAGCTGCCGAGACGCTGATAAAAAGCCGTGAAACTTGGCTCGAGACCAAACCCAGTGCAAATAATGCTGTCATGACCAGAGAGATTGGTTTACCAGTCTGCAAGGCGATTCTGGCGTTTGAACAAGGGCAGTTTGAAACAGTGGTGGAGTTATTGTATCCGATTAGGCGACGAATTCATGAATTTGGCGGTTCGCACGCCCAACGCGATGTGGTGCTAAAAACTTTAATTGAAGCGGCATTGCGTGGTAAAAAATTTGACTTTGCCCAAGCGATGTTATCGGAACGAATTGCTGTCCGACCCAAAAGCCCATACAACTGGCTAAAGTATTCAAAAGCCCTTGAGGGGATTGGACAAGACACCAAGGCGGTGTTGGCAAAGGACAAAGCCAAGGATTTACTGCTCTAAGCCCGTTGGCTCCGCCGTTGCAGCAAGACCGAAATGATCAAAAGTGGTATTCCTAAAATGGTGATGACCGTAGGAATGCTGTTTGGATTACTGCCTAAACTCGAGGCGATGGGCGGAATCAGCACCGCACCAAAATTCGCGGCAGCCACAACCAAACTCGCCGCCGCCACACTCGAGGGGATGGCTTGGGTCAGCCAGACAAAACCAGTCGGGAAAATCGGTCCAAAGCCAAGTCCAGCGATTAAGTAGGCATATGGCGCTAGACTTGGAATATGGGTTAAAGCCAAACCCAAAAGCGCTAAGGCAGAACTGCCAATCACAATCGTGGCGGGCTTATAACGCAGCGCAACAGGCACAATTAAAATTCTCGAGGCGGTGATTCCACCCCAGTACAAGGCGTTCCATTGGGCGGCGGCTTCTTCGCTAAAGCCTAAACCTTCTTTTAAGTGCCGAGGCTCGAGGGTCGCAGCACTGACTTCTACGCCAACGTAAACAAAAAACAGCAGCACAAATAAGCCAAATAGTCCAGAGTAGACAAATTGGGTTTTTGGCTGCTCGAGTTTGCTGGCACGAAGCCCAAAAAGCAGAGGGGCTAAGGTTAATGTGGCGGCGGCAACAATCAAAAAAGGTGTTCTCGAGTCGTTTGGAAAAGCACTGACCAGAATTGGACCAACAATTGCCCCAACTCCAAATAAGGCATTCAAGACATTGGTCATGGCGGTGCTGTTGTTGCCAAATCCTGTCGAAAAAATCGTGTTAAAGGATAAGTCCATCGTGCCAAAACCAAGTCCAATAATCACTGCGCCAAGTAATGCCAATCCCCAAATCGGTGCGAATGCCACGCTTAAACAACCAAGAATCAGTAAACTCGAGCCGAACAGCAGCACTTTGCGCCAACCTAGGTTTTTCTCGAGCGGGGCAAGCAGTAAAATTCCGGTCATCGAACCTAAAAAATGCGCTGAGACGATAAAACTGACGGTGTTAGTATCTAAGGCAAATCGTTCGCGGAAAGCAAATTGAGCCGGTCCATAAAAGGCTTGGACTGCACCAATTAAGAAGAATGCAAGGAAACCTGCCGCCGTAGCCGTTTTAGTCATCGCTTCTATTTAATCACAAAAATTTAATCTGCTGCGCTGGCTTGGCTTTCGTTTTTAATGCTGTAGACCCTCGAGATACCGCCAGTGTCGGTGGTTACGCCCCATAAAGCATCAGCAATTTCCATGGTGGCTTTTTGATGGGTCACCAAAATAAATTGTGTACCTTGGTCTGCCAGAACCCGTAAAAAATGGGTAAAACGGCGGATATTGGCTTCGTCTAAGGGGGCATCCACTTCGTCAAGGGCGGCAAAAGGCAGTCCAGCATGTCCTTCGGGCGCTCGAGACAAAGCAAATAAAAAGCCTAATGCTGCCATGGTGCGCTCGCCAGTGCTGAGCAGATGCAGCGCCCTTGTGCGCTTGCCTTTGGGTGTGACCCGAAGCGCCAAGCCTTCGAGTGCGCCAGTTTCATCGCGGATGGTCTCGAGTTCGCCTTCGCCACCAAGCAGTTCTGTGCTGTACTCCCGAAACGCCGTGGCAACTCTGGCAATACTTTCTTTTAACCGCGCAGTCACATCGCGTTCAAGTTCGTCTAGCGCCACCTCGAGTTCTTGGACGGCGGCTAAAGAATCTGCCACACCTGTCTCGAGTTCAAACAGCCTTGTTTGTTCATGGATAAATTCTTCGGCAGCCAGCATATTGACCGCGCCAATTTCTTCAAGTCGGTTGCGGATTTGATTTACTCGAGTGACCCAACTGCGCGGTGTGCCTTCGGGGTCTGGGATTTGCAGTAATGCTTCTAAAAATTCTGTTCTGGCGGTTATATCAGAGTCTGGGGTCACAAATTCTGGGCTATTTTCAAGCAATTCAGTCTCAACCGTCTCCAAATTGGTTTCGCGTCGAGCCATGGCTAACTTTGCGGTTTCAATGTTTTCGCGTTCGCTCGAGACTTGCCGTGTGGTTTTGCTCAGTTCGCTTTCTAAGTGCAAGCGTTGTTTTTCTAACAACTCAAGTTCTTCTTTGGCTTGGCTTACACCAAGGTTGTCGGCTTGCTGCTCGAGTGCCACAATCTCGGGATTGGCTTGTTCTAATCGCGCTCCTAGTTCAAGTTCTTGTAAATAAATACCTTCTAGTCGTTCGCGGATTCGCTCGGCTCGAGCCTGATTTTCTTGACTGCGTAACAGCGCGGTTTGGTACGCCCGTTGCTTTTCGAGGTGAAGTGCAACCCGATTCTGGGCTTCACGCCATGAATTTTCGGCGTGGCGTTCGATGCCCCTTGCCGTTTCGATATTGGCGGTGGCGGTTTGGACAATTTGTTCTTGTGGCGCAATGCTTGGTACTGCCACCTCAAAATCGGTCTGGATAACTGCGG
>JANNEE010000776.1:0-4724 GCA_031388325.1 Deinococcales bacterium | reverse complement strand
CCTTACAGCTTGACGCAGACCTTGCAACAGGGTTTGTTGTAATTCCGAGCGCCATGTGTCTAACCAAGGTACGTCTTCGCCCTCGAGTAAATCGCCTTGGTACATTTCAAGGGCGTAAAACCAATCTTGTGGCTTTTGGCTTTGCATCAGCTTTTGGAACTCAAGCGCATCGGTGGGCATTGGTTGGAGCGCTAAGGATGTGGCATCGCCAATCATAAATTCTTCTATTTCAGGGATTTCTTGGCGTAGTCGGTACAAACTGTTGGCGAGGCGTTTACGTCCTTGTTCGTCGGTGCAGTCTGTCCAGATGGCTCGAGCCAGACGTACTCGGGGCATCGGTAGCCCCGTTTTTTGGTGCATCGTCAGCCAAGCCAGAATTTGGCTGTGGTTCTTGGAAAGCGGCGTAACTTTTTCGCCTATTTCCAAATGAGGTTGCCCAAGCAAGTGTAAGCGCATCAGAAAGCCCATTGTACAGCTTTTTCTGATTTTCGCTGGTCAAGATAATTTTGCTATTTACATATTTTCGGGTTACTTTTGCAGATTTTTGCCTAAGCGGAAGCTGCGAGAGAGCCAGTTTATACGCTTCTGTCACGGTTCAAACGGGACAAGCCGTACAAATCGCAAACCCAAGATTTGGGAAAGGAAAAAATAATGAACGAAACCATAGAAGCACCAAAAAAACTCGAGTACCAAGCCCCAAAACTCGAGCAACAACCGCAATTTATCACCATCACAGGGGCATCTTTCCCATTTGGCACGGTCTCTGGACAAGAAGGTGATGGCAAATGAAAAAAGCAATGATTTTATTTGGACTTGTTGCAGCAACTTTTGTGTCTTGTCAAAACGCTCCGAAACTCGAGAGTAATACAGGACAGCGTTTACTTGGCACACTCGAGGTTAGTTTTGGGGCTGAAAATGGGAAGGCTCGAGCTACTTTTTCGCCCTCGAGACTGGCTGGGCAAGCCTTGGTCAACGAAGCCCAATTGCTGTTCACGGCTGGCACATACTCGGCAGCCACACAAACCACACCGAGCCGAAAATTCTTAAATGCCCAATTTAGCGTGCGTAATTTAACGGGTGCGAGTCTGTCGAATTTAACCTTGGTGGCGTACCGCAAGACTGGCAACATTGGTAATACTGCCCTGAAAAACGTCACGGATTTTGGTGGGATTACCACCACCTCGAGTAAATTGCGCCTTGCTACTGTAGCCTCATATGCCCAATCTGTCCGCCCTAGCCAAGCCATGAGTGGTAACGGCACGGTGGCAGTGGTAGCAGGACAAGAAGATTTGGCGCTGTTTAGCGAATATGACTTAAGCGCCATGACCACCACCGCAGGGACAGCCCTTGCAAGCGGCGAATACCTCCTGCCTTATGGATTTGTGGTGCGCGACTTGGCAGCCCCAACCGCCGCGACACAACGCACAATTACTGCTAATAACAGCACCGACACTGGGACGGCTACATTGGCAATGGCTGTAGATGGCAGCAACGAACCTGGTGTGCCAACAGCCTACCGCTTTAGTTACACTGCTTTGGTTTTTGAGAACCCAACCCCAGTCACCCAAGTTTCAGCCAGTTTAGAAGAAAAATCAAGCACGGCAGTCGTTTCACGTCGTAGCGGACTTGCTCCTGCCGAAGCAGTGACACTCTACTCTTCAGGTCAGAATGAATTAGCCGATTATGGAATTCATGCAGCCGGACAATTTGCCAATGCCTGCCAAGTGCGAATTGCTGGAACGGCGGCTCTACCAGAAGCATTCTTAGAGAGTATCGCCCCTAGTGTAAACTCGAGTGACCTGAGTAATTGCTTTGGGGCTGGTGGAGTTCATACTGTTTTCCCGGCTCAAAGAGCAGTCAATACCGATGTTGGACTTTTATCAGATGGTCGGATTGCCACGGTAGGCACGTACTATGATGACACCAATCTCACCACTGGTTCGTATGTCGCAACCTTTTTACCAGATGGTTCACGCCAAATTTTGCGCTTCAGTAATGCCATGGCAACCACTTTAGGCAGTACCCATTACACCAGTCTTGCAATTGATTCACAAAATCGTATTATCCGAGCAGGATATTCTGTGACCTTAGCAGGTGTAACCCAATTGGTCATTGGTCGCAGCTTAATCAATGCCACGCTTGGTAACGACACGACCTTCTCGAGTGTCGAAACGTTCAACACCCAGATTTACTCCGCAACAGGTTCAGAACATGTGATTAACGATATTGCCCTGCAAACGGATGGAAAAATTGTAGCGGTCGGACGGGTCAAAAATGGTACGGCTGGTCATAATGATGTCTTACTGATTCGGTACAACACCGATGGTACACTTGACACCACATTCAACACCACTGGCTACCGCATAGACGATGTGGACGGCGGTAGTTTAGACAATCAAGCCTTAAGTCTGCTGATAGACCCAAGCGGTAACATTGTTGTGGCGGGTAAACACAACAATCCAGGCGTGTTTTTATTGATGAGGTTCACCAGCACAGGCGCTCGAGACCAAACTTTTAATGGCATTGGGCATAAACTTCAAGGAATTTCTGGTAGCACCGACGATACGGCTACCAGCGTTACCCTGCAAGGCACAAAAATTCTGTTTTCTGGTAATTTTACCCCGTCATTAACCCAAACTGGTTTTGCACTGGTGCGAATCAATAACGATGGTTCTTTGGATACAACCTTTGCGACAGGTGGAGAATTGACCTACTCCAACACCAATCCTCCTCGAGTCAGAGCCAGCAAAATTATTGTTCAGCCCAATAATCGCATTCTGATTGCTGGAACTTCGTTTTCAGGTAGTACCATTGAGCGTACTTTTATAGCGCGGTACTTGGACACTGGCGCACCAGATAATTCCTTTTTTAGCAACACAATCCATATCAGGTTTTATACCCTGACTGCTGGCAGCACACCATTAGATACCGAAGTAACTTCAGCCTTGCTGCTCGGAACGCCTACCAATGGCAAATTACTGGTTTCGGGGTCTTTTAACGATTCAAACATTCTTGGGAATCGCAGGGGAATGTTAGCCCAGTTCAACCTTGGCGCGAACTAAAACCAGACGAAGTTTTCGAGTGGGTCATTGGATGAAAAATTCCAATGACCCATGACGAATTCAATCAGGAGGCTTTTATGAATGACACCAAACCAAAAAAACCGTATTCACCACCGCACCTCGAGCAGCACACAACTTGGGTGCAATTAACAGGCGTGAGTTTACCGATAGGCACAACTGCTTTAGATAACCCACTCGAGACGCTAGATTTTATGGATGGTGAACAATGAAACGCGCTGTTTTACCAATTCTAACGGCACTGACTATTGTGGCGTGCCAACAAAACCAACCTTTCAAAACCAATCAACTCGAGGTGCTGGGCAGTGTTGAACTGACTTTTGATTTGCAAAACAATTCTGCTAAAGCTGCTTTTTTGCCTGCCCGAGTATCATCGCAAGCACTTTTAAGCAATCAAAATTCTGTTGCCTTCTCGAGTAATCAATTCCAAGCCATCATCAGTGGCGGCAATAAATTCCTAGTTGCAAAGTTTAATGTGTCCAATAATTCTGGGGCTGCCTTAAATGACCTAACTTTGGTTGCCGAGCATCAACTGACTAACCAAGGCGCAACTGCCTTAAAGAACGTCCAGAACTTCCAGAACGTTAATTTAACCACTTATGCCGAAAGCATCAAACCCGCCCATGCCATGAGCAACGCCACAACAGTTTTAAGTTCCGAAGCTGATACTCAGTTTTTTACCGAAACCGAAGTGGCAGCCTTAGAAACCCAAGCCAGTAGTTTATTACCAAACGGTGAATACCTCTTTCCATATGGTTATGTGGCTCGAGCTACGGGCAGCAGTTCAAGTCGTAGTCTTGGCACAGGTGCTACGGGAACACTGACAGTAGGTGTACAAGTTCCCAACACCAACGAACCCGGCAGCCAAGTGAATCGCTTTAGCATGACCTTTATTGCCTTTACCCAACCCACGGTTTCTCGAGTTTCCGAAAGCCTCGAAGAACAAACTGGCAGTGGCGCGGATACTCGAGCCACAGGTTTTAGTGCCAGTCAAATCGCGGTTTTATCTGGCACAACCTTAAGCACCACCAAGGATGTGACCAATGCTTGTCGGGTTCGCACGGCTGGCTCGAGTGGCAGTCCCTCGGTTTTTTTAATGGCTGCCCCAAGTACCAGCGTCACCACTTTAGATCAGTGTTTTGGTGCTGGTGGCAAACGAGACATTGCGCCCGTCAGTAACATCCAAGAAACCCTGAACGATATGATTGTGCAAGCTGATGGGAAAATCGTTTTGGTTGGCTCGAGTGGTGTGGCAGCCAATGCAACAAGGGACTGGATTATCGTGCGCCTTAATACCGATGGTTCTTATGACCGCACTTTTGGAACGAATGGCATTGTCACCATAGACTTTAATGCAAACGCCGATGTTGCCTTTTCGGTGATTCAACAAACCGATGGTAAATTATTGGTCGGTGGTTACGGTACAATAACTTCCCGCGATTTTGCAATTGTTCGGCTCGAGACCAACGGAACGCTCGATGCAACTTTTGCAACCAACGGAAAATACACCCGAGATGTTAATGCGGATTCTGACCAAATTAACGCCATGACTTTACAAACCGTTAGTGGCACTCCATATGTGGTCGCAGCCACCCAAACCCGTTATGGTGGCACAGATGCCCTTGATATTGCTGCTTTTCGTTT
>JANNEE010000774.1:0-2280 GCA_031388325.1 Deinococcales bacterium | reverse complement strand
AAAATCTATTGACATAAGAATTCAAGGCGGAGATATACCAGAAAATATCCAATTCACTCGAGATGCGCTCGCTCAAGTCCAAGAAAAACTTAACCGCAATCCCTGACGCAACCTTGAAAATCATCTTTTAGCCTCAAACCTGAACGAGCGTTTGCACTTGCGACCCTGCAACGTGTCACAATGCGCCTCGAGTTTTAGTGGAGAGAATATGAAACGAATCGGAGTTTTAACCAGTGGAGGCGACGCACCCGGCATGAATGCTGCGGTTCGGGCTGTGGTACGCACCGCAACTGCACATGGTATCGAAGTGATGGGAGTCAAACGTGGCTATGCTGGCATGATTGACGGCGAATTTACCAAACTCGGCGCTCGAGATGTCGCCAACACCATTCAACGCGGCGGCACAATTTTACTCACGGCACGTTGCAAACCATTCATGACCCCAGAAGGACGCGCCCAAGCTGCTCAGCACTTACGAGACGCGGGTATTGAGGGCTTAGTGGTGATTGGTGGCGACGGTAGTTTTCACGGCGCTCACTTTCTGTCCCAAGAACAGGGGTTTCCGATCATTGGCGTACCCGGCACAATAGACAACGACCTTTATGGCACAGATTACACCATTGGCTACGATACTGCCGTCAATACTGCGTTGCAAGCCATAGACCGAATCCGCGATACGGCTGCCAGCCACGAACGGCTATTTATTATTGAAGTCATGGGCAGACACGCTGGGTTTATTGCTTTGGATGTTGGTATTGCTGGCGGCGCAGAAGATGTCTTGATTCCAGAACGCCCCGAAACGCTCGAGCAAGTCGTAGAAATTGTCCGTGCCAGTGCCGCCAAAGGCAAAACCTCGAGCATTATTGTGGTTGCCGAAGGTTACGAAGGCGGCGGTATTAAAGTCATGGAAGCGATTTCTCAAGCCACTGGCTTAGACGCTCGAGTCAGTATTCTGGGGCATGTGCAACGCGGCGGCAGCCCCAGCGCCCGCGACCGAATTTTGGCTTCACAGATGGGGTACGGGGCAGTTGAAGCCCTGATTGCTGGTAAAAACGATGTGATGATTGGTGTAGTAGCTGGCAGCATTGTTCATGTGCCGCTCGAGGATACTTGGACAAAACGTAAAGATGTTTCGCTCGAGTTGCGTGAATTGGCAAAAACCCTTGCCTTATAAACCAATGCCCGCATTTTTTGCCACCCAGATGGCTTCAGAACGGCTCGCAACTTGTAATTTCGAGATGATATTCGAGACATAGTTGCGAACTGTTTTGGGGCTTAGCTCGAGCCTTGTTGCAATCGTGGAGTTTGTAGCGTGCTGGGCGATCAACTCAAGGATTTCGCGTTCTCGAGCCGTCAGTTCTGGAAACAATGGTGCAGCCATTGGTCGGTTGGCAGCAAAATAGGTTAAGACCCGAGTGGCTACCCCAGCCCCAAATACAGCCTCGCCGCGTGCCACACCGCGTATGGCTTGGGCAATTTCTTCTTGGCTTGCACCTTTTAATAAGTAGCCTTGAGCGCCAGCCCGAATCGCCGCAAAAACACTGTCGTCGTCTTGGAACATCGTCAGCATTAAAATTTGAATTCTGGGGTTGGTGCTTTTTATTCGTTTGGTGGCTTCGATACCGTTCATATTGGGCAATTGAATGTCCATTAAAATCACATCGGGTTGCAGTTCGGAGGCTAAACGCAGCGCATCTTCGGCACAATCGGCATCGGCAATGATTTCTATTCCCACTTCGGACTCGAGCAACAAACGCAGACCGCTACGGAGAATTAAGTGGTCATCCACGATTAAAACACCAATATCATTCATGTTTTGTCCTTTCGCACCGGCAGCCAAGCCAAGACTCGAGTGCCATTTTGTGTTTCAAGCTCGAATTTTCCACCAAGTTCGACTGCTCTTTCGCGCATCGAATGCAGCCCAAGCCCACCAACTCGAGTTTCAAAAAAGCCAATGCCATTAGGCGCACGCAAGCCAATGCCATTAGGCGCACGCAAGCCAATGCCATTATCGGTAATCTCGAGCAGAACGCCAGTTTGGTCTTGGTAGAGATTAAATTGAACTTGACTGGCTTGGGCATGTTTAGCAATGTTATTCAGAGCCTCGCAGGTGATTCGGTAAATCGCAACCTCGACGGCGGCAGGTAGCGACTCGAGCGCTGAGATATGAATTTGGGTGTTTATACCAAGCATCTGCCCATTTTGTTGCCGCAGCGCTCCTTCTAAACCAAGGTCATCGAGGGCGGGTGGACGCAAGTCATAAACCAGACGGCGAATATC
>JANNEE010000742.1:0-1856 GCA_031388325.1 Deinococcales bacterium | reverse complement strand
GATTCAAAAAACTGGTGTACCTCCAGAGTCTGTGGTGATGCTAACGGCAATTTTACAAGATATGCAGCCGTATTTAGAAAAAATCAAGAATTCGTTTTTACTTCTTGCCGATGCAAATGCTTGGCTTCCAGAGACTCGAGTTGAAAAAAAATTGATTCAAGACCAGCTTTTTGAGCTTGACATGGAAAAAGATAGCTTGGTCAGTCTGATAGACTTGCAAAATTTACAACTTGAACGACATGGAAATACAGAATTATTGATGCAAAATCTAAAGCAGCATCAAGCTGAACTCGAGAAAATTAACCTCAAAATAGAAACACTTCAAAAACAACTCCATTCATAATCAGTTCATATTGGCAGCAGGTCTGCTTCACAGCCTAGGTGCATACTTCCTACATCGCTCGAGATAAACCGAGTGAAAGGAGTATTACTTATGTGGAATGATGGAATTCGTAGTGGGATGCAGATGGTAGACCCCGGTTGGTTTTTCTTGGCTGGTTTTTTTAAGGTGCTGTGGTTTGTCTTTTTAATCGCCCTGATTTTTGCTGCGATTCGTTGGTTTAGGCACGGTGGTCGTGCAAGGGCGATGGCGTGGGGCGGACGTGAACAATTTAAGGACATGTGGCGACAGGGCAAACACGAATGGCGCAACAAATGGCAAGTCCAACATTCGTCGGATGATGCCCTGCAAACCGCACGAGTTCGCCTTGCCAAGTCCGAAATCACTCCAGAGCAGTTTGAAGATTTAAAAACTCAACTCGAGATAAACAGCGAATCCGACCCTGCCGTGAAAATTGCGCGTCAACGCCTTGCTAGTGGTGAAATCAGTCTCGAGACTTTCCAGATGATTAAGAATGCGCTTGGCTAAAAATCAAATAGGCAAGGTTTTAATTTAACCTTGCCTTTGCCTTTATACTGTTTTTATGTCTGGCACTATTTTAATTGTTGAAGATGAAACTCGGCTTGCCGATGTTCTCGAGGAATACTTGCGCCGTGAGGGTTTTAAGACCGAACGGGCGCGTACAGGAACTCGGGCGCTCGAGTTGTGGCGGGCGGCTGCACCTGATTTAATTTTACTCGATTTAATGCTGCCCGAAATGGATGGTTTGGAAGTCGCACGGCGGGTCAGAGCCGAGTCGAGTACACCGATTATTATGCTGACCGCTCGGGATGATGAAGTGGATAAACTTGTCGGTTTGGGCTTGGGCGCAGATGATTATGTGGTGAAACCCTATAGCCCGCGTGAAGTCATGGCTCGGGTCAAAGCGGTACTGCGGCGGGTGCAGGGTGCGGTGGTGCTGCCACAGTCGCTGCGGGTTGGAGCAATCGAGGTTAATCTAGTCACTTTTCAGGTTTCGATTGCTGGCGAGGATATACCGATGACCACGGCGGAGGTTCGGATTTTGGGTTTACTCGCCAAAGAACCTTCTCGGGTACGTTTGCGTTCTGAACTGCTCGAGCAGAGTGGTGGCATGGATTCGTTCGCCGATGAACGCACGGTGGATGCCCACATCAAGAACATTCGTAAAAAACTGGGTGCATATGGCGATTTTCTCGAGACGGTGCGTGGTGTTGGTTATCGTTTGCGGGGGGCTTAATGCCGTGGGATGAACAAAAACTAAAAGCCAAATGGAAAAGCTCAAAAATGCGTTCTTGGCGGCATTCGGGCTTACGGCGACGTTTAACGATGTGGTTTGCGATTGTGGCACTGGCGGCAGTCGGTTTTACAGGGTTTTTAAGCATTCGAGCGATTCAAAAAGCCGCCACCGATTTCTCGAGAATTGTCACGATAGATGGTCAGCGCTTTGAAGTGATTGATCCGTTTTCATTTAATTTTTTTGGTAAAAATCAACGCC
>JANNEE010000701.1:0-6996 GCA_031388325.1 Deinococcales bacterium | reverse complement strand
CTCATAGCCTTCTTTTATGGCTGACCTTGCGCTTATTTATGATCGTGTCCGTGAGGACGAAAAAATGTTGTTTGCAGCACTCGATGGACTTGGTGTGGCTTACGATAAAGTCTATGCTCCGCACCTGAGTTTTGATTTTCACGGCGACGCACCGAAATGGAAAGTCGTGATTGAACGTTGTGTTTCGCAATCTCGGGGTTATGCGATTGCGGCTAGTCTCGAGGCTTGGGGAGTTGAAGTCGTCAATCCGAGTATTGTGATTGCCAATTGCGGCGACAAACTCGTGACCAATGCACTATTGGCAAAACACAAGATTCCCACACCGCGTACCCAAGTGGCATTTGACACCGAAAAAACCTTAGAAGTGATCGAAGAAATGGGCTATCCTGTCATCATGAAACCACCCGTGGGTTCTTGGGGGCGTTTACTCTCTAAAATCAATGACCGTGACGCAGCCGAATCTATTCTCGAGCATAAAGAAGTGCTTGGTGGCTATCAGCACCAAATTTTTTATATGCAGGAAATTATTGATAAGCCGATGCGTGACATTCGGGCGTTTGTGGCTTCGGGCAAGTGCATTGCTGCCATTTACCGCAACAGTTCGCACTGGATTACCAACACCGCCCGTGGTGGCAAAGCCGAGAACTGCGAAGTTACCCCAGAACTGGCTAGTCTTGCCGAACGCAGCGCCATAGCCGTTGGTGGGGCAGTTGTGGCAGTGGATTTGGTCGAAGACCCTATTCGTGGTTTATTGGTGATTGAAGTCAATCACACCATGGAATTTAAGAACAGTGTCACCACCACTGGTGTGAACATTCCACAAAAAATTGCTGAATACGCTATTTCAAAACTCTAAAAGTTGCATTATTGGAAGCTCGAGACCATCTTGGGCTTCTTTTTCATTGTACGCTGTGACATTCATGGAACAACGCGAAATTGAAGATATTGTTAAGGCGAAAACCCAAGCTCAACTTGACGGTGTGCGGGTGGCATTAGCAACCGTGGTGCGGGTGCGTGGCAGTGCGTACCGCCGCGAAGGGGCAAAAATGCTGATTCGTGAAGATGGCGATTACGTTTGTATGCTGTCTGGTGGGTGTTTAGAAGCCGAAGTGGTTGCTGTGGCATTAGAACTGATTGAATCTGGGTCTTCTCAAGTGGTTTCTTATGATTTGTCCGAAGATGCGATGTGGGGTTTGGGGATTGGTTGTGGTGGCAGCGTGGATATTTTAATCGAACCGCTCGAGAATAACGCACTGCTGGGGACTTGGTTAGATTTGCTCGAGCGTGGCGAATTGGCGGTTTCGGCAGTTGGGCTTGATGGGGCTGGTTTTCAGAGGGTGATAGTGCGTTCGGATGCACGGCTCGAGGGCATCACTGACCCTGTAATTATGCAAGCGATTCGCAGCCTTGGACTCGAGCAAATGAATTCTTTGTATCCTCGAGCCGAAACAAAGTCTATTGAAACCTTGCGCCACACCTCAGATTGGTTTTTTGATACCAGCAGTCCAGCCCCAGAACTCTTGATTTTTGGAGCGGGTCACGATGCCATTCCGCTTGCCAAACAAGCTGTAGCATTGGGCTGGGCAGTGCGAATTGTGGATGCTCGAGCCATGTTTTTGAATGCTGAACGTTTTTCAAATTGCGATTTGGTTTTGGCTCATGCCGAAGAATTTGACACCAAGCTCAGCGTTGGTAAACGTACTTTTGCAATGTTGATGAACCATCATTTGGAACGTGACACAGCTAGTCTGGCGTGGATTCTAGGTCAAGATGTGCCGTATATCGGCGTGCTGGGTCCAAAAGAACGGTTTTTGAAAATGCACTCGAGTAAAATTGGTGAGCATGTGCGGAATCCTGTTGGCGTGGATATTGGCGCAGAAAGCCCAGATGAAGTTGCTTTAGCGATTATGGCAGAACTGATTGCCGTGCGCCGTGGCTTTAAGGGCGGGTTATTAAATGGGCGCAAAGGGCGAATCCATGACCCAAAATAATCTCGAGACTGCACTGGCTCGTTTTGGACACGCAAAATTTCGAGTTGGACAAGAAGCTGTACTCACCCATCTGCTCGAGTCTAAACGGGCATTGGCGGTTTTTCCGACGGGTGGCGGAAAATCGTTGTGTTATCAGTTGCCTTCGGTCTTGCTCGAGGGTATTACCTTGGTGGTCTCGCCGTTAATTGCCCTGATGCGTGAACAAGTGCAAACCCTGCAAGCCTTGGGGATTCCAGCCGCACGGCTCGACTCGAGTTTAGAGCGTGAGGAGTTATTCAGGGTCAATTCTGCCATTCGCAACGGTGAATCTTTGATTGTTTATGTTTCGCCAGAGCGTTTTAACAACGAACAGTTTTATGCCCTGATAAAATCTGCCAAAATTGCTTTGTTTGCTCTCGATGAAGCCCATTGTGTTTCGCAGTGGGGGCATAATTTCCGACCAGATTATCTCAAATTGGCTCGAGTGGCGGCAGATATTGGCGCAGAACGTATTTTGGCACTGACCGCTACAGCCACGCCAAGTGTGGTGCAAGATATTTGTGAGGCGTTTGAAATTCCACGCTCAAAGGCGGTTATTTCTGGGTTTCGCCGTGAAAATTTGCAACTTCTTGCTAAGCCCACAAAATTGGTGGCTCGAGATGCGGTATTGCTTGAAGTGCTTCAAAAAAATACTGGCACAAGTATTGTCTATGCCACATTGCAACGTGATGCTGAACGGGTGGCGGATTTTCTAGTGGCTTCTGGGATTCAAGCTAGGGCGTACCATGCTGGCTTACCCGAGGAAGTAAAACCTCAAGTCCAAGATTGGTGGATGACCACGCCCAACGCGATTGTGGTGGCAACCATTGCCTTTGGCATGGGCATAGATAAAGCCAATGTGCGTGGTGTTTATCATTATCAGTTACCCAAGAGTCTCGAGGGCTACGCGCAAGAAATTGGTCGGGCTGGGCGTGATGGTTTACCCGCCATTGGCATGATTTTTGGCAGTTTGGAGGATTCGGCAATTCTCGAGCAATTTATTTAT
Organism: Deinococcales bacterium; assembly: GCA_031388325.1. Taxonomy (GTDB): domain Bacteria; phylum Deinococcota; class Deinococci; order Deinococcales; family JAAFIG01; genus JAAFIG01. Next base: position 3,981 of record JANNEE010000701.1, on the reverse strand, counting down.
GGTGATACGCCGTCTCGAGATGCCTTATCGCGCCTTGTGCGTTTCTTTACGGCGCAACCAGAGGAAATGTTGGTAAGTCTCTATAATTTATCTTTCGAGACCGATTTGCGCCCTTTGGTGCTACGCACCGCGATTACTTACCTTGAACTCGAGAATGTGCTGCACCAAGGCACACCGCAGTACGAAACTTATATGCTTAAATTCTTAACCAGAAAAGACCTCTTGATTAAACGTTTCTTGGGTGAACGTCATGATTTTATTGATTCCATATTGCACAGTGGTAAAATGGGACGCGACTGGCTAACCTTAGAACCACGAGTGATTGCCGATAAAATCTCGCAACCCAGAGAACGAATTGTCACCGCACTCAATTACTTGTCCGAGCAAAAACTGGTGGAATTAAAAGTCAGTAATGTCGTGAACCAATTCACTCGCCCAAAAGAAATCGCCAATCCAGAAGCACTTGTTGATCTTCTCGAGCAGCGTTTTGCATTGCGTGAAAAAGCTGATTTAGAACGCCTCAACAACATCCCATATTTCCTCGAGAATCAGCACTGCTATACCGATGCACTTGCCAATTACTTTGGAGATATTGACAGCCAGATTTGTGGAAAATGCAGTGTTTGCCTAGGTCAAAGTGTACAACTCCCACCAGCCCAACCCGAACCCAACTTGGAGCAAATTCTCGAGCCTCGAGTTATTAAGGCTTTGATGGAAGCCCACCCCGATGCCCTGAGCGAGCCGCGCCAGCTTGCCCGTTTTTTATGCGGTATGACCAGCCCAAAAACCACTCGAGCCAAACTGAGTAAACACAGGCTTTTTGGGGTCTGCCAAGCCGTCACTTTTGCTCGAGTGCTTGGGTGGTGTGAAACGCAGTGACTTGTTCAAGGTTAATTGTTGCTTGCGTCTTTGGCTTCCTTAGCCGCTTTTCTTTGGCTTCTCGAGAGTTTCGGGGCGCTTTCGGCAACCGCCTCGGCATCATCTTCCATTTTCTTTTTCCAACCACCCTTTTCGCGCCACACAACCCGAACTGGAATACCCGGTAAGCCCAAGTCCTCACGAATGCGGTTACGCAAGAAATTCTCGTAGGCACGGGTCACAAAGGCTTCGCGGTTAATAAAAAACACAAAAGTTGGTGGAGCAATTTCAGCTTGGGTTAAAAAGTACATTCGCAAGGGTCTGCCATTGAAGTTCGGTACAGCTTGCCGCATTTGCCAAACCTCAAGCCAACGGTTCAGTTCTGAAGTTCCAATACGGGTCTGCCAGAGGTTGTAGAGCTTGGTGGCTTCGGCTAAGAGTTCGTGAATACCGTATTCGTTGATTGCACTGGTATAGACCCTCGGTGCAAACTCGAGGTGATTTAACTTATAATCTATGTCCTTGCTGCGTTTCTCGAGGTCGTCTTCTTCGACCAAATCCCATTTGTTAATCACAATAATCACGGGCTTACCACTATCGTATGCCATGTTTGCCAGTTTTAATTCGTGGTCGCCGAGGTCAAATGGGTCTATCACCAGCATGATAACATCGGTTTTGGTAATGGCTTGCTCAGAACGTTGCTGCGAATAATACTCGACATTATCGGCTGGACGATGGCGAATACCCGCCGTGTCCACCAGTACAAAACGAGTTCCAGCGTAGTCAAATTCGATGTCTATGCTGTCACGGGTTGTTCCGGCAATTGGCGAAACAATCACACGGTCAGAATTGGTCACGGCATTAACCATACTGCTTTTACCCACATTCGGACGACCAATAAAAGTGACGCGAATTGGGGCAATGGCAGAAATGTCCTCTTCGTCGGTAGGCAGGTGCGTGACTACCGCATCCATCAGTTCCTCGAGACCACGGGCATGTTCGGCACTGGTGCAAATTGGCACACCATAGCCAAGCGCATAAATTTCGGAGAGTTCATTCTCGTGCTTAAAGTGGTCTATTTTAGTGGCAACCAAAATCACAGGTTTTCCCAGCCGACGCAGCCACTCGGCAATTTCATAATCAGCACTGGTGATATCCTCGCGTCCATCCACTGCAAAAATCACGCAACGACAATCATGGATTGCCATTTCTGCTTTCTCGAGAATTTTCGTTTCCCACTCGTCGCCGCTCCAAAGCCCACCTGTATCCATCATTAAAATACGGTGGTTCTCGTACAAATACATTTCTTCTTTGACATCTCTGGTCACACCGGGCATATCGGCAACCACGGCTGCCCGACGACCAATAATACGATTGAATAAACTGCTTTTACCGACATTCGGACGACCAACAATTGCAACTTTGTGCATGATTCACTCCTCACGAAATTTCTTTCGTAGGGGCGAACCTCTGTTGTGTTCGCCCTGTGGGACATTATTGAGCAGGACGAGGTAAGCCCCGCCCTACGATGATTACTCGTAGCCGAGTTCGCGTAAGGCTTCGGTGTCGGAGCGCCAGCCGCTCATAACAATGACCTCGAGTTGAAGATAGACTTTTTTGTTCAAAAAGACCTCGAGTTGTTTACGGGCGCGAAGTCCGATTTGTTTCAGCATCTTGCCACCTGCGCCAACCGCAATTTTTCGGTGTGAGGATTGTTCGACAATTAACTCAGCATCAAGAAACTGCATTCCGTTGTCGCGTTCAATCCAACTATTCACCCGAGTGGCAATGCTGTACGGGATTTCTTCGTATAGGGCTTGCATCGCTTCTTCGCGGATGATTTCGGCTGCCCATTGTTCTCGAGACTGGTCGCTGCGCCCGTAATTTGGAAAAAAATGTGGGTTCTCTGGTAAGGTTTTCAGGACTTCTGCCAGCAGTTGCGCCACGGCTTCGGGGTCATTCTGAGCGCTGAGTTTGACTTGTTTAATATCTGAGCGCTCGAGCAGTTTGGCGTAAGCGGTCATGGCTTCATCGGGATACTTCGCCACATCGAGTTTATTACCAACCAACCACAAGGGCTTATCAAATGGCGAAATCGCCCTTGCCACCAGTTTATCTTCCTCACTGGGAGGACGGCGTAAATCTACCACCCAGACCACGGCATCCACATCCGACAAGGCATTGTGAACTTCGTTGTTCATGTATTTGCCTAGCGCGTCGGCAGGACGGTGTAAGCCGGGGGTATCCACAAACACCGCTTGGTACGGGGCTGTTTCGGCAAACCCAGTATAAATGCCACGCATTCCACGCCGCGTGGTTTGGGGTTTGGGTGTCACCGCCGAGACTTTAGCACCCAGTAAGGTGTTGAGAAGCGTACTTTTACCAACGTTGGGTTTTCCAACAATTGCCACAAAGCCAGCGTAGGTTTTATTTAAGAGGTCATCACTCGGTATAGAGTCCATAAGCGCTCAAGTGTGCCAGTTTAAGTTATTGCTGTCAAGGGAAGAATAGGGAGGTTGCGCCACTCGAGTTTCCGATTTGGTGCTACGATACGTTCAAGGAGAAATTTATGTCTGAACCCAGTGGTGTACCCATTCCGGAGATGTTCCAACAGAGTGTTCAAGTCCTGACTAAGCCCAGTGTGGCAAACTTCGAGCAATTCGAGAGCAAAGGCACAATGCGTGATGCCTTGATTTATGTGGCGATAGGTGCGGCAATTATTGGTTTGTTTGGCTTATCTAATGGTTTACTCTCTGCCATTGGTGGCGTGATTGCTACCGTGCTTGGTTTTTTTGTGTTTGTCTATATGGTGCATTTTTTAGGTTCTAAACAAGATGGCAACGGCACAATTGACCAAGTGGCGTACACCTTTGCCTTATTTTATATTCCCTTACAAATTTTAACTTCAATCATTGCTTTTGTCTTGGTTGTTAGTGTGATTGGTTTACTATTTGTGCCGCTTTTGCCACTGGCGGCTTTGGCTGCCAGTATTTACTTTGGTTATTTAGCAATCCAGAGCAGCATGAACATGACCGACAGTACCAAAATTGTGATTACACTGGTCTTATCGGCGATTGTTTCCGGTTTTGCTGGATTTCTCATCCGCAGTATTCTTTAAGGCTC
>JANNEE010000658.1:0-3122 GCA_031388325.1 Deinococcales bacterium | reverse complement strand
GTGAAAGTTGGAATAAGAGCTTGTCCGCGCTTAAAAACATAGCCCCGATCTTGAATCGTCTGAATAATACTGGCGTAAGTGCTGGGTCTGCCAATGCCGCGTTCCTCAAGTCCTTGCACCAAACTGGCTTCGGTGAATCTGGCAGGGGCGTGGGTACTGTGACCTTTTGGCTCGAGTTTTTCGGCGCGTACTGGGTCTTTGGCATTTAATGCCGGCAGAATCACTTCTTTGTCCTCGAGGGCAGCTTCTGGGTCGTCTGAACCTTCGACGTAGGCGCGTAAGAAGCCCGCAAAATCAATCACTTTACCAGTGGCATTAAACACGGCGCTCTGCCCATCGGTGGCAGTCCCGCCAATTCGCGCCGAGAGCCTGCGTCCTCGAGCATCTGCCATTTGCGAAGCCACGGTGCGTTTCCAAATCAGGTCGTAAATCTTAAATTCATCGTCGCCTAGTTCGGCTCGCACCTCTTGCGGGGTACGGAAACGCTCACCGGCTGGGCGGATGGCTTCGTGTGCCTCCTGAGCATTTTTGACTTTTTTCTCGTAGGTGCGTGGTGTGGGGTGCAGGTATTCTTGTCCGTATAAGTCCACCACTTGCGCTCGAGCCGCACTCAGTGCCTCTTTGGAGAGGTTGGTGCTGTCAGTACGCATATAGGTGATGTAGCCGCCCTCGTACAGGCGCTGGGCAGTTCGCATGGTACGTTGTGTGCCAAAGCCGAGTTTACGCGCTCCTTCTTGTTGCAAGGTACTGGTGATAAATGGTGCATAGGGGCGTTGGGTAAATGGTTTTTCTTCGGTGCTGAGGACACCAAACGGCACACCGCGCAGGGCTTGGGCGAGTTCTCGAGCTTGGGTTTCATCAAGCCGCACGACTTTACCTTCGCCGATAAACTTGCCGCTCGAGTCAAAATCCTTACCCAAAGCAAGGCGTTTACCGTTCAGTTCGTAGAGTGTCGCGGGGAAACGTTCGTTTTTGGCGGTGCTAAATTGGGCTTCGATGTCCCACCAAGCGCTTGGTACAAAACTCATGCGTTCGCGTTCGCGTTCAACAATTAAGCGTGTTGCCACGCTCTGGACTCGTCCAGCGCTGAGAGATGGTCTGACTTTTTTCCAAAGAACAGGCGAAACTTCATAGCCGTATAACCTGTCTAAGGCACGACGGGTTTCTTGGGCTTGTACCATGTTGGTGTTAATCGCTCGAGGGTGCGAAATGGCGTGGTCAATGGCTTCTTTGGTAATTTCATGAAAAACCATCCGTTTGACTGGCACTTTTGGTTTTAACTCGTCAAACAGATGCCATGCTATCGCTTCGCCTTCACGGTCTTCGTCGGTCGCCAGAATAATTTCGGTCGCGTCTTTGGCAAGGGCTTTTAGTTTGGCAACTTGGGCTTTTTTCTCGGCACTGACAATATAGAGTGGTTCAAACCCCGCTTCGATGTTTAAGCCAAGTCTTGCCCAAGCCTCGCCTTTGTACTTGGCTGGGACTTCATCCGCACCTTTGGGCAAATCACGAATATGACCAAAGCTGGACTCGACCACATACCCACGCCCAAGGAATTTTCCAATGGTTTTTGCCTTGGCTGGCGATTCAACAATTACAAGTGTACTCACAAATCATTCCCCTTAAAGACCAACAATTGTTGGTAGGGTAGCACAGGAATACAAAAATCGGAAAGGTCAAGCAAGGGACTGACTGCAAAACCGCACAAAAAAATCCCCCTCGAGTCTCGAGAGGGATTTTTTTAATTAAACCTTAAGCAGTTTTGTAAACGCCAGCTTGTTTCATTAAGCGGCGAGCCGTATCGGAGGCTTGAGCGCCAACACCAAGCCAGTATTTGGCACGTTCGGTGTTGATATTAAGCCAGTTCTCGGTGGTTTTACGTGGGTCGTAATGACCTAAGTTCTCGAGATAGCCACCATCGCGTTTTTGCTTAGCATCCACGACGATTAAACGGTAGTGCGGGTTGTGGGCGTTGCCCAGACGGGTGAGACGAATTTTAACCATTTTTTATACACTCCTACGCGATTTTGAGGGTGTCACGCGACGGAGCGCAACATTACTTTTCGGCATTTCCAGCAGCCATGCGTCGTGCCGACAGCTTCAAGACACTAGCATAAGTGTTTTTGTTTCTCAAGGGATAGTTTTAGCAATTATCAACCCAAGAACTTGAGGGTGCGAAGAAGACAAGTTAGAAGCTAAACTCGAGATGAAAAAAACATTCAAGATGGCGGGAGCTTTTTGACCTTTGCCCTGTGCTTTTGCTACAGGGCAAGCGTGAGCAAAAGCAGGTGGCTCGATCTAAGGCTAGTGAGGCTTCTTGACCATAAACACGCACCTTCTTGACCCTTAAACCAGCACCTCACGGGCTTGGGTCGCTACGGGCATGGTCGTTCGAGACAGTGGTAAGCATTTTAACTCTAGGAAAATAAGCATCACCCTGCTACGATCTTAATATGGTTACGACCTTCATTAACCCATTTACAGATTTTGGATTCAAAAAAATCTTTGGTGAAGAAGCATCTAAGCCTCATTTAATTGATTTCCTGAATTCATTATTGCCAGCTTATGCCCAGATAAAGGATTTGAGTTTTAAGAACCTCGAGCAACTACCCAGCATCGAAAATGAACGTAAAGCTGTATACGACATTTACTGCCAAGGTATAAATGGCGAGTATTTTATCGTGGAAATACAAAAACTTAAACAAGACTTTTTTAAGGACAGAACACTCTTTTATGCAACTTTTCCAATTCAGCAACAAGCACAAAAAGGGGCTTGGAATTTCAAACTTGCACCAGTGTATTGCATTGCTATTTTAGATTTTACTTTCGATGATGACCGAGCAAATCTATTTGAAGTAGTCCATAAGGTCAACCTGAGAGACCAAAACAACAATGTATTCTCGGACAAACTGACCCTGATGTATCTCGAGATGCCAAACTTCAAGAAATCACTCGAGCAATTAGAAACTCGTTTAGATAAGTGGTTGTATTTTATTAACAATCTCGAGGATTTACAGAGTATTCCAGAACTCTTAAAAGATGAAGTGTTCTCGAGTGCGTTTGAAGTGGCGAAATACTCTAAACTTGACCAAAAAGGCAGAGACCAATACGAGTACAGCCTG
>JANNEE010000641.1:0-2624 GCA_031388325.1 Deinococcales bacterium | reverse complement strand
CCACAGGGCAATTCAGTGTCGAATACGGCACATTTGCTGCTGCGGCGGTGCTTGGTGCAATTCCAATTGTGCTGCTTTATTACAGCTTCCAACAAGTCTTTGTGAGTGGTAACACGGCGGGTGGCGAAAAAGGCTAATCCTTTCCCCTGTTGTTCTCCTCGAGCCAGACTCGAGGAGTTTTTATTTTGCCCTAGCAATACTCACAAAATCTGCCAGCATATCATAAGCCGTTTCTTTTGCGCCTGAATCCCTCGAGATAAGTTCAACGGCGGGTAGCACGTCAAAAGTAAATCGTGCCAACATGTCATTGCCTGTGACCGTGGCAAAAACACCATTAACTTGTTCTGGCGCAACCCGTGCCATGACTGCTTTACCAAATAAGCGCAAACTTGCCACCAATCGGTACGGCTGTCCCTCGAGTTTAGCGGCTCGCACTTGCTCTGGGGTTAAGGTGCGAATACCCACAACTGTACAATCTTCAAGTTTAAGGTTAGCGTTCATGACCGTGTTTGCCAGTCCAACAATTTTTACAGCGCTGTCCCAGCCGTCCACATCCATGCTTGGGTCAGTTTCGGCAATCCCCATTTCTTGGGCGCGGCGCACCCCTTCTTCATAACTTAGCCCATTCTCCCACGCCTCGAGAATCACCGTGCTGGTGCTGTTCGGTAAACCACGAAAACGCAGCAGTTTGGCTACAGGTAAGCATTCGCGCAGCAAACTATAAATTGGGATTCCACCCATAAAAGTGGCTTCGTACCTAAATTTAACCTTGTTGGCTTGGGCTAAATGCTCGAGTTCGGCGGCAGCATGAACCAAGGGTCCTTTGTTGGCGGTAATCGCATGAGCGCCGATTTGTAGGGCGGCTCGGATGTAATCAATGGCAGGTTGTCCGCTAAAAGGCTCTAAACTCGAGGCTTCAAAAAGCGTTGTGGCTTGTGCCGCACTTAAGAATTCGGGGACACTTTGAATACTTGGGTCTGGGGCAACGCGATTCCCCAGTAAATCCGACAGGTTTAAGCCATTTGGGTTGACAATAAAACCTAAGCGCCTCGAGTACACCCCAGTGATTTGAAAATTTATTCCAAGGGCTTCAAGTTCTATTTTTTTCTGCTCGAGCAGTTCTAGTAAACCTTTGTTGACATTGCCAAAGCCAATCAGTGCCAAGTTGTGCATTTAACTAATCCGTAATCGCAGTCCAAAGTTAAGGGTGGCATACCATTGGGCGGGCAGCAAAAAGCCAGCTTCAATTTCAAAAAATGCACCAACCACTTTGGGGATTTGCAATAAAATTCCCGCCCCAGCCTCTAAGCCAAGTCCGACAGGGAGATTCAGTAATCCACCGCCAGCGCTCGAGATATTTCCAATCATCAGCGCAACCCCAAGTTTAGCGTATGCGCCCAAGTAATCGGCGTTTACCCCAAGAAGCGGCAGTAAGCTCTGTCCGATTAGCACCTCGGAACGCGCTCCAAAAACCCAACCAGTTTTACCAGTGCCACCAATAAAGCCAAGGGCGTTTAGGGCATCTGAGGCGAAATAGACTTGGATTCGCCCGCCGCTCATGCCAGTTGGTTCGGTAGGAAAAAAAACGCCAGCCGCAATTCCGGGCATTCCAAAAAAATTGGTCAGTCCAGCTTCTATCGAAAAACTCTGGGCGGTTGCCTTCGAGCCAAAGAATGCAAACAAGACCAGTACAACCCAAAGCGACTTTTTCATACCGACAGTCTAACCCGTAAATCAGCAAGTTCTGATGAAAATTGATTTCAGGTCAAATAAATTTTTGTTCCCATTAAAAATCTCGTATATTAAAGAAGTGATTCGGCTTTTAGGAACACCAACCTACCAAGATAAGCCCCTAACGCTTGAACGGACGTTGTATATGGTGGCAATGTTGGCGTGTCAAAATGATTGGGTCACTCGAGACGAAATAATGCTGCTTTTATGGGCAGAAGACGGCGATGACGGCGCAATAAAGCAGCGTTTGCGTCAATTGCTTTACCGCGCTAAACAAATGCCATATGGGACAACCGTAGAAACCTCCAGTACACAATTGCGCTATTCAGGGGACAGCGATGTGGTGTCGTTTCGCTTGGCGATTCAGGATAGAAACTGGGAGCAAGCCATAAAGCTCTACCGTGGTGATTTACTGCGTGGTGCGCTGTTTGAACATGCCGAACTCGAGGAGTGGTTTGCTTTGGAGCGTGCCACCCTGAGCGCTCAATTTCGTTTTGCCGTGCTTGAACAGGCTTCTGATTTGATGGCTTCTGAAGCGGCACTGTTACTCGAGCAAGCCCTAATTGTTGAACCCTTAAATGAAGAATTACTAAAAGCCTTGCTGGGTTACGCTAAACACAATCCCGAAGTCGGACAGCGTGCCTTTGAACGGTACGAACGTGAATTGATGCAGACCTTACAACTCGAGCCTCCCCATGAATTACGTCTGCTGACTCAGTCTTTGGGCAGTAACACGCGAGGGCTTAAAATCAGTCCGCCTCAGTTCAAATTGCCTGTGCCAAGCAGTGCCTTTGTTGGTCGTCGTGCCGAGCTTGACCAAATTGCCATTCGGCTAAAAGACCCCAATTGTCGTTTACTAAGTCTGGTTGGTGTTGGTGGTATTGGTAAAACCC
>JANNEE010000634.1:0-3109 GCA_031388325.1 Deinococcales bacterium | reverse complement strand
CGGTGTCTGGTTGCGAAACAGCCGCGACCAACTCGGCTTTGGCACTTGGATGGTTGTGTAGTGCCAAAAGCCCACTCGATAAACCATTGACCGTGGCTTCATGTCCAGCGTTCAAAAACAAAATACAGTTGGCAATTAACTCGGCGTTGCTTAACCTCTCCCCTGCTTCTTCGACTTGTACCAACGCCGAAATTAAATCTTCCTGTGGCTCGAGCCGACGCTGCTTGGCAAGGGCTTGAACGTATGCCGAAAACTCGAGAACCGCCGTGTTACCTGCTTCAGCAGTCTCATCTGAATACCCAAGCTCATAGAGTTTGACTATCGCCGCGCTCCACGGGCGCAGTTTGTGCCTGTCTATAGCAGGAACACCCAACAATTCGGCAATTACCATCACAGGAAGCGGCTCTGCAAAATCACCGACTGCATCAAAAGTTTGTGGCAAGTTCTCGAGACTGCTTGCCACCAAATCCCGAATTCGCAAACGAAGATTCTCGACCTTTGAGGGCGTAAAGGCTTTTTGTACCAAACCGCGAATGCGTGTATGCCCAGAGCCTTCCATATCGAGAATATGATGCTCCTGAAAAGCATCAAAAGCCGTCAAGCGTGGGTCGGGAGGTGGGAAACCCAGTTCATCGCGGCTCAGAAGATGAAAAATACTCCGCCCAAGTCGTTTATCGCGTAATAAACTTGAAATCTGGTCATAGCTTAGAACAAAAACTTTTTTCCAAATTGGGTCATAAAAAATTGGCTTGTTACGGCGAAGCTCCCCCAGAATCGGGTAAGGATTCAGGATAAAATCTGGATTATTCAACTCGAGATGATGGCTTTGCATTTCAAGCACACTGGGGGTTCGCATATCAAGCAGTATATAAAAAATCACCTCGGCTCGAGGAATCAGTTATCGTAGCGCATGAACCTCTCAGACCTGCTGACTCGAGTCAACCTAAAACACGCCTTCTCGAGCAACCCAAAAATAACTGGCGTGGCGCTCGACTCGAGACTGGTTAAACCCGGTTTTGTGTTTGTGGCTGCATCTGGCATTCCTTTGGCTGGGCGCGAACCACTTAATGGACATGATTTTATCTCTAAAGCCCTCGAGAATGGCGCAGTCACCGTGATTGGGTCTAAACCACTCGAATTGAATGTGCCGTATATTCAAGTGCCGAACCCTAGGGAAACCTGTGCATTATTGGCAAAAGAAATCTGGGGTCGCCCAGATGAACAACTCAAAATTATTGGAATTACAGGTTCTAAAGGTAAAAGCACCACGGTTGCACTGGTTTATCATCTGCTCGAGAACGCTGGCTTGAAAGCTGCCCAGATGAGTACCGTAGCGGTGCGTTTTGCAGGGCGTGAAGAACACTTACCGGGGCATTTCACCACCCCAGAATCGCCCCAAGTTTACGAATTGCTACACCGATTTTTAACGGCTGGCTGCACCCATGTGGTGATGGAAATTTCATCTCATGCGCTTGAACTCGAGCGGGTGACCGGGATTAAATTTGAAGTTGGGGCGTTTATCAATTTCTACCCCGATGACCACATTGATTTTCATGGTTCGGAAAGCGCCTATTTTGCGGCTAAAGCCAAACTGCCCGCTAAAAGCCGTCTAGCCCTCATAGAACATGGTTTCTTACAGCGTTTTTGGACACAATTTGAGCGGTTCAAACAACCAGCTAAGCTCGAGTACCCCGAGATAGATTCGTTTGGCTCGGAATTTAATTGGCAGCCAATCAACCTCCAAGAAACAGCCCACGGGATAGAATTTGTCTTAAAAAATGGTTTTGAAGAATACCCGCTTTTCTTACCAATGATTGGTGCATTTAACGCCAGCAACGCTGCCGCCGCTTACGCCATTGGGCAGCATCTTGGATTAAGTCAACAGCAACTCGAGCAGGGTTTTAAGACGTTTGCTGGAGTCCCTGGGCGAATGCAGATTCTACAAGCCGAACCTTTCCGAGTGATTAACGACTTTGCCCATACAGGCGCAAGTCTCGAGGTCGCCGCCACAACGTTAAGGCAGACCACAAAAGGTAGGCTAATTCTGGTGATTGGCGCAGCCGGGCAACGCGACCCAAATCGGCGCACTGGAATTGGTACTGTAGCAGCTAAAACCGTTGACCATACAATTTTTAGCGAAGAGGACAGCCGCACCGAAGACACCAGCACCATTCTCGAGACGATCAAAACCGCGTTTCTGAGGGCTGGCGGAAGCAGTTACGAAATCATTCCAGACCGCCGCACTGCCATTCAAAACGCTATTCGGATGGCTCGAGACGGCGACACAGTGCTGCTGGCTGGAAAAGGACACGAGCGAACAATTGAACGCGGCACACAGATTTTCCCGTGGGATGAAAACGCCGAAGCGCAAGCGGCTCTACAACACCGCACTGATTCGCGCCCCTAGCATCTCGAGGGCTGGTTGGTTCATCCCACCATGCGGGATAATCACATCGGCGTAGCGTTTGGTTGGTTCAATAAATTGCAAATGGCTTGGGCGGACAAGCTCGAGGTACTGATGAATCACGCTTTCTGGGGTGCGTCCGCGTTCACGCACATCACGTTCGAGCCGGCGAATAAAACGCACATCGGGGTCGGCATCCACAAAGATTTTCAGGTCAAATAAATTACGTAGTTCAGGATCGTAAAGTGCCAGAATTCCTTCAACCACAATAATTGGCGCGGGTAGAATCGCAATCGTGTTACTGGCTCTGGTATCATTGGTAAAATCATAAATCGGCGAATAAATCGGTTCACCATCTCGTAAGCGGCGCAGTTGCTCGAGCATCAGCGCCCAATCAAAGGCATCTGGATGGTCATAATTTATTTCTCGGCGCTGGTCACGCGGTAAGTCTTTTTGGTCACGGTAATAACTGTCTTGGGCTAGAATCGCTACGCTACCCACCCCAGCAACCTCGAGAACCCTCTCTGTGACAGTGGTTTTGCCGCTTCCAGTACCACCGGCAACGCCAATAATAAAGGCGGGTTTAATGGCTGTTGTGGTCATGGTCATCGGTAAAACGTATCATGGATTTGACCCTCGAGACAAAAGTTTAGGATTTTAATTGGCAAATACAGCACACATCAAAACCGTGTTGCTTCAGTTGTT
>JANNEE010000586.1:0-1557 GCA_031388325.1 Deinococcales bacterium | reverse complement strand
TACAACTTCGACTTGGGGCAACATGATGAAAAACCTTGTGTTTATCCTGATTTTTTGCTGTGTGGCACTGGCAGATTCGGCACAAGAAGCGATGAGCTTATACAACCAAGGACAATTTTTAGCGGCAGCCAAAATGTTTGCTGATTTGAACACTGCTAAAAACAGTGCCAGTGCGGCTCGAGCCTACAGTGTTTACGCCCTCACACAGCTAGAAACGCAACGCGAAAAACTATATATCCAAGCCGAAAATCTTGCTAAAAAAGCCATTGCCCAAGATGACAACCTCGCCGATGGTTACTTTGAATTGGCTCGAGCCATCGGGCAACTTGGTGTGCTGCGTGGTATTGGGGTTGCTTTAATGCAGGGGACTGGTTCAAAAATCAAACAATTATTTGACCAAACCCTAGAATTACAACCCAATCATGCTGGAGCAATGGTCGGCTTAGCCGTTTGGCACACCGAAATTACCGCCAGAGGGTCTTTGGCTGCCTTGTCTATGGGGGCAGATGCCAGACAAATCGAACCACTTTTTAAACAAGCCCTGCAATTAGCCCCAAACAACATTGGTTTTCGGCTCGAGTACGCCAAGGCTTACTTAACTCTCAACAAACCCGAGCAGGCTCGAGAGCAACTGCAATCGGCGCTGCGTATGGTTGCCAAAGATGCCGAGGAACGATTGTATCTGGAACGGGTTAAATTTGAACTTCAGCGTTTACCCTAAACTGTTTAGGGTAGCACCGTAATCTGGTCTGGCGAGTTAAGAATCACTTCATAATAATCGCCGTATAACTGTACCCGCCCGCGAATTTGCACCCGCTTACCAAGGTAGGCTTGCGGAAAAGGTTGGGCAAAAGAATCGTATGCCCGAGCAAAAACCACACCTCGAGGCGCAATTGCACCCTTGCCAAAAGTCAGGAATGCCACCGCGTCACGCCGCTCAACTTCTTCAACCAAGCCTTCAAAAGTTCCTTCGCGTCCCACAAATTCACCCATGTTCCGTGCATCTTGGACTGTCTCGAGCCGAGGCAATGCAAACGGATTGGTGTCCACACTTTTACTGGCATCGAGTTCGATTTGGGCAACCAGTGCATCTAGGGCTTCTGGGGCGCTGCTCCGCTCGAGAATAACGCTCAGTTCACGATTGGCATTGATACTGTTACCACTAAGGTTAATGCTGCCAACCAAAGCACGGGTTTTATCTGCCACAATCACTTTGGCATGAACATAATTGGTCAGTAAATACTTAACCTTAACCCCAGCCCCACGAAGGCGTTCTGCCCCAGCATAATAATAGGTATCGGTCAGTTCTTGCGGCGGTCCGACCAGTGTGACTGGAATACCTTGTCTCGAGACCGTTTGAATTTCACGGATAATTTCTTCGTCTGCCATGCTTTGTTGTTGGATTAGTAAACTTGTTCTGGCACTGCGAATCAGGGCAATCAGTTTTTCCCTCGAGTTTCCACGCACCAAACCGTTAGCTTTTATTTGACTCGGACTCCAGACCAACTTGGCATTTTTAAGGTCTATATCCTCACCTTTCCAGTCGGCTTCAAAGAC